>JAYYRS010000301.1:0-2682 GCA_036126975.1 Myxococcota bacterium | reverse complement strand
TAGTCCGACGCTCTATCCAATTGAGCTATGGCCGCTTGTCTGACAGTGACCCACCCTTGCCCGAGGGAAAGGGAGTGGCGGAGACGGAGGGATTCGAACCCTCGGTGGAGCTTTTGACCCCACACACGATTAGCAATCGCGCACCTTCGGCCTCTCGGTCACGTCTCCATGCTGTAAAGAGCTCGATGCTCGTGCATCGTAAAGGGAGGAGGCGGCGGGATTCGAACCCGCGGACCCTTGCGGGCCTTCGGTTTTCAAGACCGATGCCTTCAACCACTCGGCCACGCCTCCCGGCGAAGCCTCCGCGTCTTATGCAGGGGCGGGGATCTGTGCAAGCCCGCCCATGTAGTTCTGGAGAACTTCCGGAATATCGATGCTTCCATCGGCATTCTGGTAATTCTCCATGATGGCGATCACGGTGCGGCCGACGGCCAGACCGGAGCCATTCACGGTGTGAGCGATGCGGGGCTTTCCACCCGATTCGGGTCGGTACCGCAGCCCCATCCGTCGGGCCTGGTAGTCGCCAAACCAGCTGCAACTCGAGATCTCGCGATACTTGCCCTGGCTGGGGATCCAGACCTCGAGGTCGTAGGTGATGCGTGCGCTCGCGCTGGTGTCGCCACTGCAGAGCAGAACCGTGCGGAAGGGCAGACCCAGCTCCTTCAGCCGGTCCTCTGCATGGCGCGTGAGTTCTTCGTGCGCGGTCTGCCCGCCGTGTTCGGTCGCGAGCTGCACAAGCTCGACCTTGTGGAACTGGTGCTGGCGCATCAGCCCCCGTACGTCGCGGCCGTGACTGCCTGCCTCGGCCCGAAAGCAAGGTGTAAAGGCCGTGTAGCGAAGCGGCAGGGTCGCCTCCTCGAGGATCTCTCCGGCGTGGAGGTTCGTGACCGGGACCTCGGCGGTGGGAATGAGAAAGGCGTCCTCACCGTTGAGTTCGACCGTCAGCTTGAAGAGGTCCTCCTCGAATTTGGGCAGCTGCCCGGTGCCGGTCATCGTCGTCCGGCTGACGATGTACGGCACCACCAGCTCGGTGTACCCACCCGTTTCGGTCGCGCGGTCGAGGAAGTACGACACCAGGGCCCGCTCCAGCCTTGCGATGGCGCCCTTTGCGACGGGGAAACGGGCACCGGACAGCTTGCTCGCCCGCTCAAAATCCAGCATGTCAAGCGCTTCGCCGAGGGTCACGTGGTCCTGGGCCTCGAAGTCCATGGTGCGAGGTGTGCCCCAGGACCGGATCTCCATGTTGTCGGATTCGTCCTGTCCGACAGGCACGCGTTCGTCGAGGAGGTTCGGCAGCCCCATCAGGGTCTCCCTCTCTTCCAGCTCAAGCGCCTTGCGTTCGTCCTCCAGGCCCTCGAGCCTCGACCCCAACGCCTTGACCCGCTCGCGAAGCGGCGCTGCCTCGTCCCGCCGGCCTGCCTGCATGAGCGGACCGATCTGCTTGGTCATCCCATTCCGTTCGGCGCGGATCCGGTCCGTTTCGCCCTGCAGCTCACGGCGGCGGGCGAGCACGCGGATGAATCGGTCGAGGGATGCGAGGAGCGCGCCACTGGCGTTGCGCCGGCGGAGGTTCTCCCGGACGAGTTCAGGATCGCGAGCGACGAGGTTGCGGTCGAGCATGGCGTCTCCGGTCGCGCTCCGCCGTGGGCAGGGGGCGCGGACCGGCGGCCTATCCGGTCTCTTCGCCGGTCGCCGCCCCCGGCGGCGGGGCGGACCATCCTGCCCACCACTGGCGGAACTCTCCGGCCGTTGCGTCGCGGAGAATCTCCAGCGACGGTGGGTCGACATGGTCCGACATCCTCGTCACCAGCCGACTGTCCATGCCGCACGGATTGACCCGGTGGAACCACCCGAGGTCCACGGTGTTGTTGATGGCGAAACCGTGGAAGCTCACCCAGCGTCGCAGGGCGACCCCGATGGCCGCGATCTTGCACCCATCGACCCACACTCCGGTGTTGCGGGGGTCCCGCTCTCCGCGGATGTTCCAGCGTCCGAGCACGCCCATGCAGACATCCTCGAGCCCGTGCATCCATGCGAGGACGTCGCGGCGGTGCGCGGGGAGCCGGACGATGGGGTAGGCCGTGAGCTGCCCGGGGCCGTGGAAGGTGACGTCTCCTCCGCGCTTGACGTCGACGACAGGCACATCGCCGGGCATCAACACGTTGGCGGATGCATCGCGGTGTCGTCCGACGGTGTAGACCGGGTCATGCTCGACGAGGAGCAGCGTGTCGGGGACCCGGTCGGCAGCGCGCTGCTCGACCTGTGCCAGCATGCGCGCGTGGGCCTCCGCGTAGGGAAGGCGGCCCAGCCACTCGATGTTCAGGTCGTCCGGCATCGTGCCTCCCGCTGGGGCTCTATCCCCGTTGCCAGCCCCGATCGCAACGGGTCGGCGACTTCGATGAGGGGAGGTTGCAGAACCCCGCCATGGTGCGGTCGACGTGGGGTTTCGCATCTCGGCATGCCCGGGCGCGACGGTCCTGTCACGAATCCCGGTCCCCGGTAGCCACAGCGCCAGATTGTTGGCTACAGGCGGTGAATGCAGGAGAACGTGATGCGTGTGCGCCCGGCCCTGGCCCTTGTCTTTTGTCTTGCGTCCTGCTCGGACTACCAGCTCGACGCCCATGAGAAGCCCGAGGCAGGCAGCTCGGACGACACCATCGACGATGGCGGGTCGGTCGACGG
>JAYYRS010000300.1:0-3585 GCA_036126975.1 Myxococcota bacterium | reverse complement strand
CCGGGATCGCCGAAGCGCACCGACGTTGCGGGGATGAACCGGTATCGCCGTCCGCTGCGGTCCATCCAGACGGGTTCCTCGCGCTGGTTTCGGGCGAACATGACGGGAGTGAACAGGCGCGGCAGGCGCGGGTCGACCTTTCGTGTGGGCTCATTGTACGGCGCGTCTGGTGGGGCGTTCGCCCGCGTCGCATGGCGTGCGTCCGTCCTGCCCTGCAGTCCGGGGCGCGGTGGGTGCGGACGCCCCTGTGTCTCGGGTCCGCGTCGAGGGCGTCGTCAGAAACCCACGCCGGCGGTCAGCGAGGCGAAGGGCAGCAGCGGCCCCGCACCCGCAGCCCGGGGTGTGCCCAGCACCTCCGGCGCACCGGGGATGACCGCCGCGCCGGCGTTCAGATCCACGGTCCCAAAGACGCGTTGGTGGACCCAGACCCGTGCCTTCACGCTCACCGACGCTTCGGCGCCGGCCGCTTCGACCTGTCCAGGCTCGGCTGCGCCAAACCGGAATCCCGGCGCGTCCTTCCCGCGCTGGACCTCGGCCCAGCCCAATCCGGGGAGCACGTCGACATCCCAGTGGCCGATCTGCTGCTGGACGGCAGCCACCCGCAGGCGGAAGTGGGCGAAGTCCGAGAGCTGCTCGTCCTGGAGCACCCCGGCTCCGTTGCCGCAGCCCTCGAGACTCACGCGTCGGATCGGGGTGAGTTCGCCGCAGAGGTAGGGGCGCGCCGGACCCTCGCGCGGCCCGCCGGGTCGGGCGTCCACGCCTGCGCGCAGCTCGAAGACCGGATGTGCGGCGACTGGCTGGCGGAGAACGGCGGCGGAGTCCACGGCCCCGTCGTTCGCCGGTGCGGTCATCAAGAACAGAGCGGTGAAGGGCGACATGGGGTCCTGGGCCTGCCAGGACCTAACCCATGCGGGCCGTTCAGCGTGCCCGCAGCGTCGCGGAAGGGTCGACCTCGATGCTGCCATCCACGATTCCACTCACCTCGGCACCAGCGTCACCGAGGAGGGCGTTGCGGAAGAAGGCCGCGGCGAAGGTGGCCGTCATGTCCCAGCCTCTCTGCTGCTCGAAGGTCTCGCAGGGCGCTTGCGTGCTGGCCTCGACGCCGACATTGAAGGTCTCATGGCAGGCGCCTTCCACGGAGACCCAGGTGTACGTCACGCCGTCCATGCGGTCGAACTCGGCCTGGTCGGAACCGTTCCCGGAGGGCCTCCGCAAGACGAAGAAGGGGGCGTGGACCGTACGGTGTCCCCGCTCCCCGAAGATGCTCCGGAGTCCGCCATCCAGGATGAAGGTGGCCTGGAACCGGGGGTCATCGAGTACCCCGGACAGGAAGGCTTCCTCCTCTTCGGCCGTGCAGGTGCGAGACGGAAAGAAGGAATCCTCGCCGGTGCAGGCGGCTGCGAGGACCTCTGGATCCATGCTGGCTCCCGACGCGCACCATGCGGTGTATGCGCCCCGGCTGTGGCCGCTGAGGCCGACGGCGTCCAGCTTCAGTTCGCCGGCGAGAAGGTCGGCTGTCGACACGTGGTCGAGCGCAGCCGTCATGTCCTGGGGCCTGTGGATGTAGTGGCGGGTCGGTGTCGTCCCGCTGAATGCCGGGAAACCATCGGTGAAGGTGTCGCCGCTGTGCTCTGGAGCGATCAGCACCCAGCCCTGACTTACCAGTCGCTGGCCCCAGTAGCCCGCGCCCCCGGCCACGCCCCACGATCCGTGGGAGTGCACGATGGTGGGGTAGCCGCCCGGATGCACGGGTGGCGCGGGCGATGCGCCACCGAGCGCTTCCGGCTGGACGAAGAGCGAGTCATAGCGGACCTCCTCCCCATCGTCGTCCGCCGTCGGGAACCAGACGTGCACCGTGATTGGTCGATCCGCGCCGAGTGCATCCGTGTAGGTGGCATCGGTCGTCAGGTGCCCGATCCGGTAGGGCCCGTTCCCTGCCGGCGACCAGTCTGCGGGTTGCTCCACCCCCTCGCCCGGTACCGGGGGCCCTCCCCCCGAATCCGCCTGGCCGATGTCCGCTGCACATGCCGTCGCGAACAGGAGGCCGGCGGCGAGTGGGAGCGGCGACACGCGCGGCCGGGGCTGGGGTCCGGGATGACGGTGAACGCTGGGCTCCCGCCTCAAGACGCGGCAGGCGCTCATGGACGGTCCATGGATGGGCCCTCGATCTGCGCGAAGACTGGTGCATGTTCGATGCGCTCACCGACCTTGCGGACGGCAAACGGGTGTCGGATGGGCCCGGACGCGGGGGGAGCCCCTGGGCCGGAGAGGTCGGGTCCGCCCATCCCGGGCATCGTCGCGCCCTGGAGGACGCTGCCCCATGTCCCCTCGAGCCAGACCGTGCAGCCCGGTTCGCCGTCGGCACAGATCGCGCGAACCTGTTCGAGCAGGGCGACGCTCATGGCCGTATCGTCGAGCTTGAGGGGTATGCCGCCGACCCGGGCCGACTGGATCGCGAGACGGTAGTCGTCGTCGAAGGTCACGGCCACCGGGAGCCGGAGGGCCCGTCCGTCGCTGGTCTGCAGCCAGCGCAGGAGTGCCTCCGTGTCTGCCAGGGATGCCCCGTCCACGTAGTGGCGCCTGGGGTGGGGAGTCATCGGCTTGGCCATGGGGACCTCGGTCGAGGGTGCGGGAGGCGCGTCCGAGGCGCGTGCCGCCGGGTTGGGCGCTCCCGCGGCACATCCGAGCGCCAGGGCGAGGAGCATGGGGACCAGATGGGCGATGCCGGGAGAGCGTCCCATCAGCGACTGGGCGGCCGCGTCGGTGACCGACGACCGAACACCTGGGACTGGCCCGAGCGACCGGTCTCGACGCCGCCGGACGAACTCGGAGCGTGGCTCGGCGAGCCAGATGGCCGCGGCGACCGCTCCGGGCCCGGGGTGGTCGGACCGGAAGCGGATCCGCCGGCGGGGCCGGTCTCCGATGGCCTCATTGCGTCGGAGGCGGGTCGTGGAGATGCGGAAGCGTCGGTCTCGTAGTTGTAGTCGGATCCGCGCCGGGCCGCGTTGGATTGCTGCCAGATCCAGCGCTTGTCGCCCTCGCTGCCCTTCCTGATCTGTTCGGCGGTCTCCTCCTCGGACATCGCGTGGTTCACCCACGCATGCCCCTTGGCGGTCAGGCGGATGCCGCGTGCGATGACGGAGACGACGTCCGTGCCATCCGCCTTGGCAGTGCGCTTCACGTTCAGCTTGGATTTGTCGGCCTCGTGGGCGAAGTGGTCCTCCCACAGGCAGGCCGTCGGTGCAGTGGGCCAGGGGTCGCAGATCACCAGTGATGCGCCATCCTCGGTCCGGGTGTCGCCGATCATGACGAAGGCGTGGTCGAGCCCGTCGACATCGACACGGTTGATGGTCTCTCCGGTTGCCGTCGCCCGCAGGAACTCGAAGCCGACCTGCGCATGCTCACCACAGTTGCCGCCCCGCGCGAGATGGGCCTTCGCAGTGGTCAGCGCGTCTGGATGCTGGGCGGCGAGGGGCCGCACGGAGGGGCTGATGTACCAGCACTCGGGGTCCCGCATGGCAGCCATGCGGAAGTAGGCGTTGAAGTTGCTGGCTTCGAGCGCTTCCTTCTGGTTGCCTGCGCCGA
>JAYYRS010000299.1:0-5883 GCA_036126975.1 Myxococcota bacterium | reverse complement strand
TCGCGCACGAAGGCCCGGGCCGCGTCCTGGGCCTGCAGCTGATCGTAGGGTGCCTTGTCGACGGTGTCCCAAAACCCGAGGTGGGCGAGGGGGCCGACGAGATGGGGCTCCGGTCGGCTCATGACCGCGCTGGTCGCGTTGAGGATGCGCATGAGCATCGTCGAGCCAGCGCGGGGCGTGCTGATCAGGAAGACGAGGTTGCTCTCCACGGTCGACATGGGACCTCCGCTTGGCCGCGCCGGTAACCCGCCGATCCGGAGCAGACCGTCCTCGGGCGCCACCGCAGGCCCACGGCGGGGAGCGGGTCGTCCGAGACGGCGGGCAGGACTCAGGCGGGTGCGGGCAGTGGCCATGCACCTTCGGGCCAGTCGCCCACCGCGTGGACCTCTGGTTCGAGAAGCACGCCGAAGCGCGACCAGACCGTGTCGCGCGCGGTCAGGATGAGCCTTCGCAGGTCCGTGGCGGTCGCGGTCCCGGTGTTCAGGAAGAAGTTTGCATGCTTCATCGAGATCATGGCGCCCCCGATCCGATGGCCCTTCAGGCCCGCCGCGTCGATCAGCCGGCCGGCCGCGTCGCCCTGCGGGTTCTTGAAGGTCGAACCGCAGGAGGGCTGGTCCAGCGGCTGGGTGGCCTTTCTCCGGTCGAGGTGCTGGCGCACGGCCGTACGAGCATCCGCGAGTCCCTCTCGAGCGACCGAGAGCCACACCCGGCTCACGACCGAACCCTCGGGCAGTTCCGCCCATCGGTACCGGAATCCGAGGTCCGCGCCCGAGACCCGCCGGACCTCGCCTCCGGGCAGCACCACTTCAATCTGTCGGACCTTTTCGCCGATCTCCCCGAGGTGCGTGCCGGCATTCATCCGAACGGCGCCGCCGAGGGTGCCCGGCACACCCGCGAGGCAGCCGAGACCATGCAGCCCGGCCTGGTCCAGCCGGCGGAGCAGGACGGTGTTCATCAAGCCGCCGCCGGCCTCGAGGACCGGTCCATCTGGCGTCTCCACGACGTGGCTGTCCCGGAAGCGGCCGGTGAGCTTGAGGGTCAGCCCGCGGATCCCCCGGTCTGCCACGAGCAGGTTCGACCCGTTGCCCAGGACGGTCACCGGGAGGTCGCTGGCGCGTGCAGCGAGCATGCAGGCGCGCAGTGCCTCCGGGTCGGCGGGCTCGGCCCAGAGATCGGCCGGCCCCCCCACGCGCCACCAGCCTCGGCGGGCGAGGGGCTCGTCGGGGCGGACGCGGATTCCCGCGGCGCCGAGCGCCGTCTGGGCCGTGCGGAGTGACACCTACCGTGCGCCCAGGATCTTGCGGAGCGCGCCCAGGTCGCCCTGGATGGCGACCCGGTTCGTGTAGAAGTCGAGGCCGCGCAGGCCGCCGAGTTCCTCTCCGCCGCCCGCGCGCCCCGGGCCGCCATGGACCTGATTCGGCAGGACCAGTCCCGGAGGCAGGATCTGGTCTGCGACCTTGTCGTTCGCTGCGACGATGCGGCCGTTCCAGGGGGCGGCAGCGAAGAGGAACTCACGGAACCACGCACGGTCGTCGGCGTAGACGCTCGATACGAGGCAGCCTTGGCCCTGGGCGACGAGGTCCGCCGCGCGGTGTGCGGTGCCGTCGTAGGGGATGATGGTGGCACACGGACCGAACACCTCGTGGGCGTGGACCTGCTCTGCTGTCTCCGGGTCCCGGACGCGGAGAAGCGTGGGGCGGACATAGAAACCCCTCCCGGGAGGCGCTCCTTCACCCTCGATCGGGTCGCCACCCCCATGGATGATGTCGCACTCCGCGGTGAGCAGCGCGACACCCGCCCGGAAGTCCCGGAGCTGCCCGGCTGTCGCTACCGGACCCATCGTGACGTCCGCCCGGGTGGGCACGCCGACCTTGATGCGTGCGAGCTCTGCTCCGAGCGCCTCCTCGACGTCCGCGACCAGCGATTCGGGGACCATGATGCGCCGCACCGCGGTGCACTTCTGGCCCGTCTTCTGGGTCATGTCCTTCACCACGTTCCGGATGAAGCTGTGCCAGAGAGGTCCTCCGACCTCGGTGCCCGGAGCGAGCACGGCCGCATTGAGGGAGTCCGCCTCCGCGTTGAAGCGCGTCGAGCGTTTGACGGGCCCAGCGCCCGCCCGAAGGCTGGCAGCCGTGTCTGCGGAACCGGTGAATGCGACCACGTCCTGCGGACCGAGATGGTCCAGCAGGTCTCCTGCGGAGCCTGCGACAAACGAGAGGACGCCGGCTGGCAGGATGTCGGCATCCACGATGATCTCGACCATCCGGTAGGCAATCAGGGCAGTCGCGGTCGCGGGCTTGGACACCACAGGCATCCCCGCCAGCAGCGCGCAGGCGATCTTCTCGAACGTGCCCCAGGCTGGAAAGTTGAACGCATTGATGTGCACGGCGACGCCGGGCCGCGGCAGTCGGACATGCTGGCCCACGTAGCGCGCTCCGCTGGAGAGCTTCTCCGCCTCGCCATCGAGCTGCCAGCGGGCGTCGCCGAGGTCTCTCCCCAAGCGCGCGTACGCAGCCAGCGTTCCGGTGGCCCCGTCGACGTCGAACTTGGCGTCCCCCCGCGTGGCACCGTTGTTGATGCCGGACAGGTCGATCAGCTCTTCCCTGTGGGCATGCAATGCGCGGCTCATGGCCTTGAGAAGGGCACCTCTCTCCGCGAAGCTCATCGCCCGCAGGGCAGGGCCGCCGACGGTCCTCGCAAAGGTCAGGGCCGCTGCGAAATCGATTCCCTGGGTCGTCGACTCGGCGATCCGTGCCTCGGTCGCTGGGTCCACGAGAGGGCGCGGCGTGCCCTCTCCCGCGTGCCAGTTGCCGCAGACGTGGGAACGAAGCCGGACCATGGGAGCCTCCGTGTGGCCCGACAGGCTCGGGCGTGGGAGGCGGCCGTAACCGACCAGTGCGGACCCCGCGGTGTCGGTTCTCCGTCCCGTCCGCTCGACGTCCTGCGGGCATCCAGACCCGTCGCGGTGCGGCAGCGCCCGGCGTCGAACCGCTGACGCCTGCGGTACCACCGTCCCCGGGGTCGCAGGTGGACTGCGGCCCCGCTTGACGTTCGGGCCGCTGGGGAGCAAGTTGGGGGCGTGGGCCCGCAGGGCTGCACACCTTGGCATCGTCGAGCAGGAACGCCTGCTGCCCCCCGAGCACCCTCTCCAGGGTGCCGGAGCGAGCGGAATGGGCCCCAACCTTCTACGGGGGCGAAACGGTTTCGACGGGGTCGCGCAGGTCAAGGCTGCGTGTCGAGGTGTCCGGAACCTCGTAAAGCACCGGAAAAACAACAACAAGTGCCAACAACAACAAGCACTTCGCTCTCGCCGCGTAACAGCCGCTAGAGCCGTCCGAATCAGGCACTGCCAGGGGTCCTGGCTCGGGCGTGTCACGACCTGGATAGTCCCGACCCGTCACGTGGGGTGACGGCAGGGGACGAGAAACAACCCACCCAATTCCCCGCCAACCGACGTCAAGGGGACTTCCCAGGCCCTGGCGAAGGTCGCTTTCCCTGGGAATACGCACGTAGACGCCGAAACCAACCGGCTGCGGACGTGGGTTCGACTCCCACCGCCTCCACCACCTCCCGCATTGCGTTCCAGGCTTCGACGGCACCCCCCGGCATCCGCCGAGGGGGTGCGGCCCGGCCACTCCGAACGGGCGTCTCGTGGGGAAACCCCCGGGCTATACTGGAGGGTGTCTCCTCCACCTTGGCGGTCCTGTGGGCTTCCTGCGAAGACTGACCCAGCTCGTGCAGCGCCCCGCCCGCACGTATCAGGTGATCCCCGTGAAGTCGGAGACCACCGACATCCGCATCGAGCACGCGTCCGGGGTCGTGCTGGAAATCGAGCATGATGGAACCATCGTCTTGTCGACGCCCGGAGCGCTTTCCCTCCATGCAGACGGGGAGCTCCAGTTGTCGTCGGACACGCACATCGGGCTGGTTGCGCCGCGGATCGACCTGAACTGAGCGGAGGAGCCGTGGGCAGGGAGACCGCAGACCACCAGGTGTGGCAGTTTGAACCCGTCCAGGTGCGTGTTCTCGCTGATGATTTCCTCTCGGTGTCGCCACACCATCCCGAGGATCTCCGGGTCGAGAGAGACGGTCAGCACGTGGTGATCTCGGGGACCTACGGGTTCGACACGTTCCGCGAGCATCGTTTCGTCCTTCTCATCGACGGCCAGCCACGCACCTTCCGTCGATGGTCCGACATTCCGGACAGCTTCGACAATGTCATCGAGTTCGCCCCGGACTCGACCCATGATCTGACCTTTACCTTTGCATTCACGCGGTCTGGTCGGCGGTTCATCCATCGCCACTGGGTCCACCACGTCATGGCACCGTGGGAAGATCGGCTCCAGGAACTGATGACCCGCGAGACCAATGGAGGCTGGAATGCCCGCAGTCACCCGCATCGGCGACGCCGACGTGTCCCACTGCTCGGGGATGGTTCGCCAGGACGGCTCCCCTGACGTCTTCTGCAACGGGGTCCCGATCTCCCGACAGGGAGACCTGAACACCACGCACAAGAAACCGGGGGTTCCTTGTCCGGACCACGCTGCGCCGATCACCATCGGCAGCAAGACCGTATTCGTCAACGGCATGGGTTGTGGTCGGGTTGGCGATGCACTCACCGGCTGCACGGCGGTCGCGCAGGGCTCCGTGGACACCTTCGCCGGCGGTTGACATGCAAGAGCCCGTTGCGTTGGAGGCAGCGCTGGCCCTTCATCCAGCGGTCGAGCGGATCCAGGGACCGCTGTTTTCCCAGCTTGCGCATCGCGGCTCCGGGCGTCCGCTGCACGTCGGCTCTTGCTGCTTCGACACGGATGATGCGACGTTGCTCAAGGCCTTCGAGGACGGCCGATGCGAGGCCATCCTCGCGCTCCCCATCAAAACCGATGCCACGGGCCGTCGGGTTGCCGGTCGGGTCCGGCTCGACGTCGCGGTGGCGCTGGATGGTTCGCTCGCCGCCTTGCAGCCCGTGCGGTACGACGGCCGACGGCCCGTGGCCGCGGCCCCGGCGCGGATCCTGACTGGTGCGGATGCGGTCCGCTGGTTCCCGGTGTTGCAGTCCCTGGACCCGAGACTCCCGGGCTGATCACGGCATCAGGGTCTTCGTCGCCCGAGCGCGAGGGGAACGGCGAGCAGACCCAGGAGCCAGCCGCCCGCCGTGGCCGCTCCGCTGCATCCGCAGCCGGGTTCTTCGCGGCTGCTTCCCGTGTCGAGTCCGGTCACGAGGAATGCCTCGATCAGGGTGTCCTGGTCCCCCGCACCGGTGGTCACGACGAGGTCATGGAGCCCCGGGGGCAGCGCGCTTGGGGTGCGCGCGGCGAGGGCGGTGTCTCCCTGGACGGCGATCGCACCCAGAGCGAGGCCACCAATCGTGGCTGTCGTGCCGCCATCGAACCCGGACCCGAGGACGACGACGTCCGCAGATGTCCCGTAATCCGCGCTGCTCGGGGTGATGCTGTCGACGACCACAGGGCCCGCTTCGCCGCCGGTGCCGCCGCCGCTGCTGTCACCGCCCCCGGCGCCCGCCCCGCTGCCGCCGCCGCTTCCGGCGCCGCCGCTTCCGCCGCCGCCGCTGCTGCCGCCGCTGCCGCCGCCAGAGAACCCCGCGATGGCCCGGATCACCCAGCTGCCCTGGGCTCCCATGCTCGACAGCGGAACGACGCTCGACTGGTAGTAGAGGTAGTTGCCGCTGTTCGTCGAACCCGTGTCGATCACGATGCCCGATGTGTCCCCGATGCCCGCGGTGGGCCAGCCCTCTCCCGTCGTTGGATCCGGAGGACAGAGCCAGACGGCGATCCGGCCCTCGGTGAGTTCCAGAGGAGACAGACCGTCCGCCGGGCTGTCGAGGCTCAACGTGTTGAGCTGGTTGGACGAGACGGTGACGGT
>JAYYRS010000298.1:0-3997 GCA_036126975.1 Myxococcota bacterium | reverse complement strand
TAGAGCCGATGGTTCTCGATGGCGACAGCCGCCTGGGAGGCGATGGAGCCGGCGATGCCGGCGTCGCGCTCGCTGAACGCGCCGACCTGGTCGAAGGAGAGCAGGGGCCGATCCGCCTCGGGCTTGCGGTTCACGAGTGCGAGCACGCCAATCACGTCCCCTTCGCGATCGCACATGGGAACCACGAGCATCGAGCGGGTGCTGTAGCCGGTCTCGCGGTCGAAGCTGAGGTTGGGCCGGTACGGTGTGTCCTCGGGCAGCGAGCGGACGTCGGCGATGTTGAGGGAGGTCCGACGGGAGGCCACGAACCCGGCCAGGGAGGTGTCGTCGAGCGGGAGTTCCTTCCGGCGTGCCCGGAATGCGATCGTGTCATTCTGGGAGGTGGTGAAGCGCACCTTGTCGCCGTCGACGAGGTAGATGCTGCCACCATCGGCGCGCAGCACGGTGCGGGCCTGGGTCAGGACGGTGTCGAGCAAACTCGCCCGGCTGCTCTCCGCCGACAGGGCGTAGCCGATCTCATTGAGGGCCTGGACCGTGTGCTGCTCGGCGGCGACATGGCGCTTGAGACTCTCCCTCTCCACGAGATTCGAGAGGGCGCGCTTGAGGCGGGCGCGGACCTGCTCGGGCGAGATGACTTCGTAGCAGTCCAGATCCAGCCGCTGGGAGATTGCGATGACGCGATCCCCAAGCCGCCCTTGTGCCATCACCCTTGTCAGGTCGACCACCATGAGCTGGTCGCCCATGTCGGCTGGGCGCGTGGGGTCGGTGCGGATGAACTTGGCGCCCACCGCCCGTGCGGCTTCCCGGACCTGGGCGGCGTAGCTGCTGGTCGAGGGAACGATCGTCACCACGACGCGTGCGTCCCGCGGGACGGGGCGCAGGGCGGGGGACGGAGGCGCAGGGAGCATGGTCGGCAGGATAGCGCGCCTGGAGGCCGCGTCAGGGCGGTTCGCCCTTCAGGCGCAGAGCGACAGCGTCGCCAGCACTGCCTTTTCGATCCCCTCTGCCACCTGGTCGAGCGTCGTCTCGATCATATAGGCCGGAGCGGTCACGAGTCTTCTCTGCTCATCAACGTGCATCTCGTCGACCGGGCAGACGACATGTGTACCGCCGGCCGCCCCGATCGCTGCTGCGGTATCCGCGTCCGACCCGATCGTGACCTCCCCCTCACCGAGCGCGAGGACGAGCACGGCTGGAGCGATGCAGACCGCGCCGATCGGTTTCCCGGCTGCCCGGAACTCGCGAAGCACGCGAACGACATCCGGGTCGGCCGAACCACTCGCGCCTTGCACGGCAAAATCGGAGAGGTTCTTGGCTGCGCCGAACCCTCCAGGGAGGAATACGGCGTCGTAGTCATCGGCTCGGACCTCCGACAGCGGGCTGATCGTACCGCGGGCGATGCGGGCCGCCTCGACCAGGACGTTGCGCTCCTCGCCTGGACTCACGGCCCCGCTGAGGTGGTTGACCACATGCATCTGCGGCTTGTCCGGCGCTGCGCACCGGTAGGTGGCCCCTGCACGGGCCAGCGCCAGCAGCGTCACGACAGACTCATGAATCTCTGCGCCGTCGAATACGCCGCAGCCGGAGAGGATTACGCACACCTTTCTCGTACTCATGTCACACCTCGGAGGATGGAGGACGCAGCCTATCGGACCGCGCACCGTACGCGGGCCGTTGGACGGATTTCGTCCGGTCCATGGATCCCATCGTTCCGGGCGGCTACGCGACCGCACACGGAGGGATTCCCATGTCGTCGACGCATCCTCCGCCCGCCCAGGGCGTGGCAGTCATCCTCGCCGCGGGGATGGGTACGCGCATGCGGTCGCGCCTCGCAAAGGTCCTGCATCCGTTGCTGGGGCGGTCCATGGCGGCATGGGTTGTCGAGGCGGCTCGAGGAGCCGGACTGCGAACCATCGCGGTCGTGAACCATCAGGAGCAGGCGGTCCGGGCCGAACTCGCCGCTCCGGACGTGGACTTCGCGCGGCAGCCGGTGCCGCGGGGCACGGGGGACGCAGTGGCTGCGGCATTGGAGGCGCTCCCGCCCAGCGGGCCTGTCGTCGTGCTCTGTGGCGATGCCCCGCTGGTCCGCGCCGAGACGCTGCGTGCGCTGCTGGCGGCCCACAGCGCTGGCGCTCATCCCGTCACGGTCCTCACGGCGCGCGTCGCCGAGCCCGGCGCCTATGGACGGATCGTGCGCGGCCCCGATGGTGGGGTTGTCGCCATCGTGGAGGCGGCCGAAGCGTCAGCGGAACAGCTCGCGCTCGATGAGGTCAATACCGGCGCCTACGCATTCGACGCCGCCTATCTCCGGACGATGCTGCCGCGGCTCGTTCCTCATCCTCCGAAGGGGGAGTACTACCTGACGGACCTGGTGGAGCTCGCTGCGGGGCAGGGCGGGGCCAGCGGTCTGGTCCACCATGATGTCGACGAGCTCATGGGGGTGAACGACAAATGGGCCCTGGCCAGGGCTCGGAGGGTCCTCCAGGAGCGCATCCTGCAGGCCCACGCCCTCGGTGGCGTCACCTTCCAGCATCCAGAGAGCACGCGAGTAGAGGCCGGAGTCGTACTCGATGCGGACGTGGTCGTGGGACCCCATGTCGTGCTGGCTGGTTCCACGCGCGTCGGGGCAGGGAGTGTCGTCTCGGCCGGTTGTGTCCTGACCGATGCGCAAATCGCCGAGGCGGTGCTCCTGAAACCGTACTGCGTGCTGGAGGGGTGCCGGGTGGGCCGTGATGCTCAGGTCGGACCGCACGCGCGTCTGCGACCCGCCGCCGACATCCGGGAGGGTGCGAAGATCGGCAACTTCGTGGAGGTGAAGAAGTCAGTGATCGCGGCCGGAGCCAAGGTGCCCCACCTTTCGTATGTGGGTGATGCCCGGGTCGGAGAAGAAGCCAACCTGGGGGCGGGAACCATCACCTGCAACTACGACGGCGTCGGAAAGCATGAGACCGAGATCGGCGCCGGCGCGTTCATCGGCTCCAACTCCGCTCTCGTGGCGCCGGTGACCATCGGCGCCGGCGCGCTCGTCGGTGCGGGCTCGGTCATCACGAAGGACGTCCCTGCCGACGCGCTGGCGCTGGCCCGCGGACGGCAGACGAACATGGAGGATGCCGCGGTCCAGCTGCGCGCCCGCGCCAGGGCCCGGAAGGCGGAGAAGGAGTCGTGATGAGGCCACTGCTCAATGGTCTGAATGAAGCACAGCGCGACGCGGCAGACACCCTGCGGGGTCCCCTCCTCGTGCTCGCAGGCGCCGGCTCCGGCAAGACGCGGGTCCTGACGCATCGGATCGCATGGCTGCTCGAGAATGGTGTGCGGCCCTGGGAGGTCCTCGCGGTCACGTTCACGAACAAGGCGGCAGCGGAGATGAAGCATCGGGTGTCCCAGATCGTCGGGCCAGAGGCACGGGACATCACGGTGAGCACCTTCCACAGCTTCTGCGTGCGGGTGCTTCGGCAGAGCATCGAGCCGCTGGGGTGGTCGCGGCGTTTCACGATCTACGACACCGACGATCAGCGGAGGCTCATCAAGCGGCTCATGCAGGAGCAGCAGATCGATCACCAGAAGTGGAAGCCCCGGGCCGTGCTGAGACGCATCGACGCCGCCAAGAACCGGATGGTTCCGCCGGCGCAGTACGAAGACCGGTACCCAGGTCCCGTTGGCGACCCGACCGCGCGCCTCTATCCCCTGTACAACGACCGGCTGAAAGCCTCCGATGCGTTGGATTTCAACGACCTCATCAACCTGACGGTCCAGCTGTGGACGCACCATCCGGATGTTCTCCGTCGGTACCGGGACCGCTATCGGTATCTGCTCGTAGACGAGTACCAGGACACCAACCGCGCCCAGTTTCTCCTGGTGCAGCTGCTGGGTGGCACGTCGCCGGACGCCAACGTCATGGTGGTCGGGGACGACGACCAGTCGATCTACGGCTTCCGCGGCGCCGACATCACGAACATCCTCGATTTCGCCAAGCAGTGGCCCGAGGCCAAGGTCGTCC
>JAYYRS010000297.1:0-2550 GCA_036126975.1 Myxococcota bacterium | reverse complement strand
TGGACGGCGGTATGTGTGACATCTCCATCTTCGACCTCGTCGCGGACTACGCAGGCTTCGGCGATACGCTCGGAATCATCGACGACTCGATGCAGACGACCGCCGCCCTGCTCGTCACCACCTACGAGTCGGTCCTCGAGGAGAACATCGCGACGCGCTGCTCCGCGCAGTGAAGGGAAGCCGGCCCGCGCCGGCTTCACCGTCCCGCCCCGCGACGCCTCCCCGGCTCGCGGGGCGCGTGCGTTCGGGGCCCGCGACGTCCGCCACTGGGCCCGCCCCGCGGCTCAGCGGCCCAGGCGCCCCAGCCGTTGACGAACCGGCGACAGCCACCGTGCCCACTCCTCCGGATGGAACGCCGCAGGGTACAGCGACAGGACCGCGAACGGGAAGACACCGAGCCGCAGCGTGAGGTGGGTGCCGAGGTGGAACATGAACCCGAGTGCGAGGTACAGCTGGATGAAGCCCACCCGGTTGAGCGTTCCTCGGAGCCACCCGCCCCGCGCCCGCGTGTCCCGATAATGGTAGGCGAGAAGCAGTAGCGGCGCGCTCCACTCCCACAGCCACGTCGTGGCCGTCAAGGCCTGGGTGAGCGGGTAGATCGCGTGGAGTGTCTCCGGCGGCAGCCGCGCGAAGTGCGGATCCCGCATGGCGATGTACAAGGCGCTGTAGTCACCGAGCGGTGTCCAGCTGCTGGCCACCTTCGACGCACCGGCTCCCCAGTACAGGAGCACGAGCTGCCCAATGAACAGATAGCGTGGCCACGCCGGCGCATCGCCGCCGACGACCCCGGTGAACCGACCCGTCCGGATGCGGGCCCACACCGACAACGTCGCACCGGCGCGCGAGCAGGCGAGGATGAGCAATCCGTTGCGAAGGAGCATGTCGATGCCGCGGTCTGCGGCCGGCAGGACCATCGCGATCTGCGCGAGGGCAAGACACAGGACGAGCGCGGCGACCCACGAGCCGACGCCGATGAGCAGTGCCGTCGCGCTGCCGACCGCGACGCTCCAAAGCCCCCAGGCCGTCGTCGCGCTTGCGCCGAGCCATTGGTACACCTCTGGGGGCTTCTCGCGGCCGACAACATTGGCGATGCCCCCAGCCGATGCATCGCCCCACAGCGGCACAACGAGATCCAGCCCCGCTGCAATCAGGAGGTCCGTGAGGATCACCGCAGCGAGAAGGATCCGGACCGCGGCGATGGCACCAGGATGTTCTCGTCGATCGCAGACCCCGATCCACCAGCGCATCATGGCATCCGCTCATCCCGCCGCTCCACCCGGGCGTGTCGCGGCGCTTCCGGTGGTTCTTCCCCTTCCCCAGGGAGGCGTACCTCGACCAGATCCAATCGGAACTCGACTTCGTCCAGCAACGGGTGGCGGGTGAAGATTTCTCGGGAGAGCCAACGGGTCAGCGCCTTGTGCATGCCACCCGGGCGCGGGCGGTCTCCATTGTCATCGTAGATGCCGCGGATGCGCCGGTACTGCACGAGGTCCACGAGCCACGACTCACCCTCCGAGGGCGCACGGTACAGCTCGCGCCATTCTCCCTGCTCGGGCCGTCCGGAGATGACGAGACGGCCGGCGAATGGGTCTGGGTAGGCGAACAGCCCCCACGCCTGCCCCGTGCCGGTGATCCGCTTGAACGGCCACGCTGGCCGGAGAACCATCTTGCGGAACCGACCCGCGCCGCCGCCGAGCAGCAGCGCAAACTCGGTCGTGTCCTCCTCCGCGACTGCAAGACCGAAGGACTGCGCCACCCCCGTCCAGCGCGTGATTTCTGCTCTGGCGATCGGCCTGCGCAGATCCCGGCGGGTGACATCCGGCAGGGGAATGGTGTCGAGCAACTGATAGAGCACGACCACACCGATCAACAGGGCCCGTACCCGCGGCCAGGACCAGACGGGCATCCGTCAGTGCCCGCTGACGACGAGCGCGGCCCGGGCGAGCCGCGTCGCCTCCTCGAGGCCGGTCGTGTCATGGACCAGCGTGAGCAGCGGCTGGCCACGGACGACCGGCTCGCCGGGAGTGGCGTGCACACGGACACCAACACCGGGGTGGACGGGATCCGCGGCCCGGCGACGGCCGGCGCCCAGCACGAATGCGGCACGACCGACGCCGAGCGCATCCACGCATTCGAGGATGCCATCGGCGGGGGCTTCCAGGACGAACTCCTCGCAACCCCGGCCACGCAGCGGTGACGTCGGGTCTCCCCCCTGCGCACGGACCATCCGCTCGAATCGCGGCCACGCGGCGCCACTGGCGAGCACCTCCGCTGCGCGAGGGTCACCGATAAGCGTGCATACAAGTTCCGAAAGAGCGGGTTCACTACCTCCCTTCAGACACGAGACCGCTTCCTCGACCTCCAACGCGTTGCCGACGGTGCGGCCAAGCGGCGCATTGGTCTCGGTCAGCACCGCGCTGGTCTCGACGCCCGCTGCACAACCAACCCGGACGAGGCTCTCGGCGAGGTCGGAGGCATCCGACTTCGTCTTCATGAACGCACCGCTGCCCCACTTGACGTCCAGGACGAGTCGATCGAGCCCTTCCGCCA
>JAYYRS010000296.1:0-2802 GCA_036126975.1 Myxococcota bacterium | reverse complement strand
CAGCTGGAACACCAGTCCGGCCCGGATGCTCTCGATGATGGCGGGTGTCCCTCCTTCCTCTCTGTGGATGGGGCATTCGAGATAGCGGTGCTCCTCGGTATTCACGTATGCGACGGTGCCCCCACCCGGTGATGCAGGCACCCGGTTCTGGAACAGATGCCGCTTGGCGACCAGCACCCCGGGCGTGCCAGGGCCGCCGATGAACTTGTGCGGCGAGATGAAGATGGCGTCCTTGTACGCGAGATGGCCGTCCGCGCCATCGCCCTTCATGTTCATCTCGATCTGCACGTACGGACCCGCTGCGGCGAAGTCCCAGAAGGACAGGGCTCCGTGGCGATGCAGCAGGGTGGCGATGGCGGCGGTCTTCGAACCGATGCCCGTCACGTTGCTCGCCGCCGAGAAGCTGCCGATCTTCAAGGGGCGATCGGCGAAACGGATGAGCTCTCGCTCCAGCATCGCGAGGTCGATCAGTCCGTCGGCGTCTTCGTCGATGGTCACGACCTCCGCCAGGCTCTCGCGCCAGGGCAGCTCGTTGCTGTGATGCTCGTAGGGCCCAATGAACACCACGGGCCGCTGCTCGACGGGCACGTGCTGCCGCAGTCCGTGTCTGGCGTCGAGGTCGGCCGGAATGCGGATGTTCAGCACCTCGACGAGCTTGTTGATGGCAGCGGTGGCGCCCGCGCCACAGAAGATGACGACATCATCATCGCCCGCCCCGACGGCGTTGTGGATCAGCGCACGGGCGTCTTCGCGGAAGCGTGTGGTCTGGAGGCCGGTGCCCGAGGTCTCGGTGTGCGTGTTCGCGTAGAGCGGCATCACCTCGTGCCGGATGAAATCCTCGAGGAAGGACAGGGAGCGTCCCGATGCGGTGTAGTCCGCGTAGGTGACGCGGCGCGGTCCAAACGGACCGTCCAACACGGAGTCGTCTCCGATGATGCTGCCTCGGATGGTCTCGATCAGGCGGTCCTTGGCATCGGCCATGCTGCCTCCCGGGTGCCTCCGCAGAGTAGCGCGGCGAGGTGCTGGCTGTGGGGGTTCGATGGCTCCCTCCGGACGCGCAGTCCACACGCGCAGTCTGTCGATGGTCCCCCCTCGTCGGTTACCAGCGTGCAATCCATGCCTTCGCGGAGGACCGCATGCAGTCGGCGACCGAACGCGCCAATCCGACACTGCAGCGCCAGGCGGCGATTGCGGCCGGCGGAGTGCAGGACCACGCGGGCGCAGTGCGCATCGAGCCGATCGAGGACTTCGACCTCGACCACACCATCTTCCGGACGCTCGAGGGGCGCTTGCAGCGGTTCGCGATGCGCGCCCGGATCGGCAAGCGGGTCCACTGGGAGCCCAGGCGAGCTGCCGAGGTCGAGAGCGCGTATGCGACCGCTCGGTCCGGGACACCGCCTCCGCCCATTGACCCCAGGCTGCTGGCATTCATGGTCAACGAGTGCGACTTTGCCGTGGAGCACGCCGAGGGGTCCTTCCTTGATCACCTGTACTTCTGCCACGAGTACACCGCCGTCCACTACCCCCAGGGTTCTCCGCTCGTGATGCTGCTGCACAGCATCCTCGGTACGGCCACGAACACCTTCGCCTTGTCGGTCGATCGGATCCCCAGGCTGCAGCGGCTGCTCGACCCCCATGTCTGGATGCACATCCAGGCCTTCCCGTCGATCCTGCGCCTGCTGTACGGCACCGCCCTGCGGCGGGAGCTCTGGGAGAACGTCGACCGGCATGAGGCGCTGCGCTCCATCCGCCTTCATCGTGTCATCGACAATGTGCCGATCGAGATCGCCGCCGCGGATTTCTGGGAAGCGCTCAACTACCAGCTGATCCACCTCGTCGACTTCCTGCCGGTGGCCCACTGGCGCGCATGGCGCGCGGACACCGCCTTCATCGTGTTCCGCGACCTCCACGCCCTGCTGGAGCGTGCAGGCCGCCGTGTGGCAGGTGTCCGATACGACCCGGCGGCACGGGCCGTCGGACTGGAGGGCGAGGACCTGCCCTTTCCGAATCGCATCATCACCTGGGTTCCCGTCCCGATCAGCGCACGGTTTGCCGAGATGTCCATCCGCCGCTTCAGCGCGCGCATTGGCCACGACCTCTCATTCACCATCGACTGGAGATAGCGCGAGCGGGGGACGCCGGAGGCGTCCGCCCGTCATGATCCTGCGCTTCAGCGACCGATGGCGTACGCCAGGTTCGCGGCCCGACCAGCGACCTTGTGCGGTGGCTGCAGGAAGGCATTCCGCCAGCGCCGGCTGCCCTGCAGGCGCTTCTTGAAGGTCGCCTTGTCCATCCCGGTGTCGGAGAGGGCCTGTTCGAGCTCGTCCTTCGCCTTCTGGCGTGCCTTGAACAACATCATCTGCACGCGGCTGTGAACGTTGACTTCGCCGTCGCCGGTGGTCTCGATCGGCAGGAAGATCATCTCCGGGTAGCGCGCCGTCACGACAGACTGGACGCCATCGGAGACGCCGCTGCTGGGCATGCAGCCGAACGGCTTGACCGAGACCGTCATGTGGTTGTGCTTGTCCTTGGCGAAGTGGATGACCTTTCCGACCTCCATGTGCGCCTCGCCACCCCGGACGAACGTGTCGTAGTGCTCCTCTGCGAGTTCCTTCACCTCGTCCATGTCCGGCAGGACGTAGCCGTGCAGCCCGATGAGCTTGGCGTAGGAGTGGAAGACGACCCGGATGAGCTTGTCGGCCGCAGCGAGGCCCCAGAGCTTCTTGGTGCCGTCCTTGCCGTCCAGTCCCTTGCGCGTCCCATCCTCCTCGCGAAGGGCGAGTCGCTGCTCGGTGTCGTAGG
>JAYYRS010000295.1:0-10782 GCA_036126975.1 Myxococcota bacterium | reverse complement strand
GTCGAGATGTATGTGGCCGACGGTGCCGGCGGTCACCTGCTGATGGGCTCCACCGTGGTCGAGGTTGCCGCCGACAGCATCAACATCTCGAACATCTACACGGGCTACGGGACGGGCGTGAAGCTGCCGGCGAGCTGCTTCCCCGAGTGACGGCTCGGGACCCGGGGGCCACGGGCGTCAAGGGTCATCCCTGGGGCCCCTCGCGCATCCTTCCCGGCGGGTCCGGCGGGCTTCTTGTGCCGATCAGACACGCGTTCTGCAGGGTCGGCGGCGTGGTATACCCGCGCCACGCAGGGCACGCGCTGCCCCGAGGAGTTGAGGATGATCGCCACCGCCTTCTTCGCGATGGCCGGGTTGACTGCCGGCATTGCGAATGCAGGAGAAGACCTCGAGTTCGAGCTGGAAGGCTACTATCGGACCCGCGGCCATGTGTTCTGGGACCTCTACGACGGGCAGAAGGAGCCTGGGCGATACCTGCAGCAGCGACTGCGGCTCCAGCCGGTCGTGAAGTTCCAGGATCGCGCGAAGGTCGTGATGATGGCGGATGCCCTCGATGACGTCATCTGGGGCGACAACCAGTCCTTCATGCCCACGGCCGTGTTCGCCCAGGACCCAGGCTACGTGGGCATGAACGGCGATACGGTCGACTGGTTGGGCCGGCCCCGCGATGCGATCTACGTCAAGCGGGCGTGGATGGAGTTCAAGGTGCCGATCGGCGTCATGCGGGTGGGACGGCAGGAGTCCAACTGGGGAATGGGCATCCTCTCCAACAATGGCAACGGATTCGATGACACCTTTGGAGAGAACCATTTCGGTTCCACCTTCGACCGGATCATGTTTGCGACACGTCCCGTAGCCCTCGCGCAGGCGGCAGTCGGCAGGGAGGACTCAGGCGTCCCCTTCTTCGTCGCGCTGGGCGTCGATCGCCTCGTCGAGGACCCGCTGGACCTCTACTACGGCTACCAGTGTGACCGCGAAACGGTCGGTGGGGATGCCATCGAGGAGGGGATGGACGAGTACAACGCGGCCTGCGACCCCGATGGGCAGGGGTACCACACCCTCGAGCACGACTACTTCGACGACACACGTACGCCCGACCAGCGACCCGATGACTGGTGGGTGGACAACCGGGACGATGCGTGGCAGCTCGTCATGGTGGCCATCTACAAGGGTGAGGGTCTGGATTGGGGAGGGAGCGCAGCGGACTTCACACTGGGAGCCTACGGGATTGTTCGTAAACACGAGAATACCGACTCAGACATCGTCATCGCGGATGTCTACTCCAAGCTGGCCTACAAGGGCCTCTACTTCGAGTTCGAGGGAGTGAACATCCGCGGCACGACGAGCGGGATCGCCCTTCGTGGCGCCTACGACGACTCCGGTGGGCAGGCCAACCCGCTTTACAAGGAGGCGAACATCTTCGGATACGTCAACCGCCTCGGCTACCAGCAGAAGGCCTACACGCTCATGATGGAGCATGGCTACGCAAGCGGCGATGAGAACCCCGCCGACAAGACCTTCACGGCGCGGGCGCTGCATCCGGACTTCAATGTCGGGCTCATCCTGTTCGAAGAGGTGATGGCCCGCGTGACGGCTGCGACCTGGTCCGAGGAGGCCTTTGCGCTGTGGTCGAACGGCGGCGTCTGGAACGCCCACTACGTGTTCCCGAACGTCCGCTATCGGCCGGGTGCGAACTGGGAGATCATCGGCGCCTACCTGCTGGCCTGGCCGGACAAACCCGACGGAAGCCGGATCCTGTGCGGGCCGGGCGATGGGGTGAAGTGTGAGCAGCCCGTCGAGGGGCTCGCGCAGGAGATCGGCTACGAGATCGACCTCGCTGTGAAGCATCGCTTCCACGAGCACGTGCTGTTCAGTCTCGAGGGTGGCTATGCGAAGGTCTCCAACCGCATTCCCCTCGAAAACGTGGGATTGAATCCGGACGGCCGGTTCGTCACCTTCCAGAGCCGCATCGCCTACGAATTCTGAGGGTGGCCCAACCAGAGGAGCGCGATCGTGCGCGTCGATCTCGTCATCGAGGTGTACCTCGTCATCGTCGTCCTCGACGTGATGCTGGCCTGGGTGACGCCGGACCCCCGGCGGTTTCCGCGACGGATCACGCACCTGCTGACGGAGCCGGTGCAGAGACTGGTGCGTCCGCTGGTTTCCTGGCTTCCGGCGGGGGGGTGGGACCTCAGTCCCCTGGTTGTCGTGGGACTCCTTGGCGTCGCCCGGGTATTGTGGTTGCTGCCATGAGCCGTCTCTCCGCCATCCTCCCGCTCGTACTCGTCCTCGTCGCCGCCACTGCGCATGCAGATACGGCTGGGGACCTCCTCGAAGCGGCCGATGCACAGGTGCCCGAGGCGACGCGCCTTGAAGCGTTCGACCGCCTCGTGCGGACCGGCCAGACCGACATCTCGCATGTGCGGACGGTCGCGGTGACTGTCGATGCCGATACGCGGCAGCGCTGGGTCGCGATCCGCGTGCTCGGAAAGGTTCGCGGCGATGGGCCGCGGGATGTGCTGCTCGGGTTGCTCGACGATGAGCAGCCCGCGATCCGGGCCGCGGCGACACAGGCCCTCGGCGATCTTGGAGACCGGAACACCACGACGCAGCTGATCGAGCAGCTGAAGGACCCCGCGGTGATCGTTCGAGCGGGGGCGGCCGAGGCACTTGGCAAGCTCGGAGACCGCACGGCGGTGTCCCCGCTCGCTGACGCACTGCAGGCGCGGGACAACTACTACCGGGGGAGCAGCCTCTGGGTCCGCAGCCATTTCGTTCTCGCGCTCGGAGAGATCGGGGACCGCAAGGCGGTGCCGACCCTGCTCCGCGCACTCGACGATGGCGATGCGGGTGTGCAGGTCGCGGCGGTTGCCGCGATGGAACGTGTGGCGGGCTTCAGCTACGCCGAGGGACGGGACGCGGACCAGCAGCGCGAGGCGTGGCGCCGCTGGGGACAGGCCCAGGTGCGCTGAGCGGGATCACTTCATCGCATTCATCTCGCGAACGGACAAGACGACGTGTCGTGGGGTCGCGAGGTAGATGAGCGCGGGTCCGACCACCGCCAGGACGGTCAGGTAGAGGATGAGCTGGGTCGCGTCCATGGGGTCTCCTTTGCGGCCGATGCAACGGATGTTTGGTCCCTCGACTTGATGGGTGCGGTTCGGGAGGCAGGTGCGTGCGATGCCCACCGACCGCCATGTGCGCGGCGGGCCCGTGGATGTCCGTCTCCGCCGGTATGGGCAGGCGGGGAAGCGAACCGCATGCGGTCACCCTCCGCCACGGGCTCGAGCGTCCAGCCTCCGAACCCGACCGGCGGTCACCCGGGCATCACGGCGCGACCTGGCCCGGCTCGAGCGGCTCACGAGGATGGTCGCGGGCCCGGTTCCCTGGTTCGACCCGCAGATGGCCCGGTGGCGGCAGTCAGGGGACCTGGACGTTGGCGGGCTCCGTGTGACCGAGGCGCTGCCTGCGCCGGTCGGATCGGATGTCCGGTGCGTGTTGGCCAATGCCGATGGCACGGTCTCCCCGGCGTCCATCTGCGCGGTGGAGGACCTTCTCGGACCGGCGCGGGTCCCGGCACGCATGGCAGGGACCGTGAGGGTGGGTCCCTGCGTTCATGACGGGCCGATGGACCGCTACCGGTTCACGCGCAGTTTCAGCACGCTGCGACCCACGCCGATGGTGTCGCCTCCGGCGAGTCGGGACACCCCCACCTTCCGACCGTTGTGGTACGTCCCGTTCGTGCTTCCAAGGTCGCGCAGGAAGATCATCTCCCGGCCAAAGACCTCGATGACCGAGTGGCGTCGAGACACCTCGATGTCGGTCAACGGAACCTCTCCATTTCGTCGTCCGATGGTCACGTTCCCGCGCGTGAACCGGAAGACCTTTCCGGCGTCCTGACCGGCAACGACTTCGACGACCGCGTGGAGACCGGGCGGCAGCCGGAGGTCCTGGTCGATCACGTCCGCCGGCGTGTGGGTGCGGTCAGGTGCTCCCTTGAGTTCGACGAGTTCCTCATCGAGCAGCCATGCCAGCTCGAGCGGAGGTGTGGCAGGACGCTTCACCTGCGCGTCGTCGTCATCGGTACCGATGAAGAGAACGAGACGGCAGTTGCCGATCGCGATCTCGGCGCCCGCGGGCAGGGCCACCTCCCGCATCACGAGTCGGCCGTCGACCATGGTTCCGTTCGTGCTCCCGAGGTCCTGCAACACCCAGCCGCCATCACGGGGCACGATCGCGGCATGGCGCGAACTCACGAGCGGGTCGGGGATCACGAGATCGCCGGTCTTCCGCCCGATCAGCAAGGAGCCGTCCGTGGGCAGCGGAACATTCAACCCGCGACGCACACCGTCGACGACACGCAGGAATCCCCCGGGCACGAATGCTCAGGCGGTTCGACTGGCGACCCGTCGATGGGCCCCCAGGTGGTACTTGTGGTAGCGGCCCGGCAGCTCCCGCCCGAGCACGGTCGCGAGGAAAACGCCGGCATCGGCCAGGGCTTCGATGTCGATTCCTGTGTCGATGCCCATTGACTCGAACATGTTCACGAGGTCGTCAGAAGCTGCATTTCCAGCTGCGCCGGGTGCATAGGGACATCCGCCGACGCCTGCGACGGACCCATCGAAGGTGCGGATCCCGAACTCGTATCCGGCAAGGGCATTTGCCAGGCCCGTGCCCCGGGTGTCGTGCATGTGCATCCCGAGCCGGTCGGTGGGCACTCCGCTGTCCGTCAGCGCCTGCAGGACGGTCTGCACCATGCGGGGGTCCGCCATGCCGGTGGTGTCGCCGAGAGCGATCTCGTCCGCACCGCAGGCCAGAAGCTCGTGGGCGAGTGCGACGGTCTGCTCGGCCGGCACATGACCCTCGTAGGGACACCCGAATACCGTCGAGATGTAGCTTCGGATGCCGAGGCCCTCGTCTTTCGCGACATCGACCACGTCGCGGAGTGCGGCAAGGCTCTCGGCGCGGGTCCGGTTGACATTCTTCTTGTTGTGCGTCTCCGAGGCGCTCATGAAGGTCGCGATGTGGGTCACACCGCTCTCGATGGCGCGTTCGAGCCCCCGCCGGTTGGGGACGAGGGCCCAGAAGCGAACGCCCTCCGTCTGAGGGAGGCGAGCCATGACCTCGGAGGCGTCGGAAAGCTGCGGGATCCAGCTCGGCCGGACGAAGCTCGTTACCTCGATGTCCTGCACGCCTGCGTTGACGAGTCGCTCGACGAGCCCGACCTTGTCGGACGCCCCCACGATCTCGGACTCGTTCTGGAGTCCGTCACGCGGTGAGACCTCGTAGATCCGCACGGCAGACATGGTCGTCCCTCCTGCTCGCGTGAGGGTAACACGCGAACTCCTGGGACAGGTCCGCCGTTCCGGCCGATCAGTGCCGGTGACCCATGAGCTTCACCATGATCGCCTTCTGGGCATGGAGCCGATTCTCTGCCTGGTCGAAGATCACGGATTGCGGCCCGTCGATGACCGGCCCAGCGACCTCTTCACCCCGATGTGCCGGCAGGCAGTGCATGAAGATCGCGCCCTTCTTGGCGCGGGCCATGAGCGAAGCATCCACCTGGAAGCCCTGGAAGCGGGCGGTTCGCTCGTCCGCCTCGTCTTCCCAGCCCATGCTCGTCCACGCGTCTGTGTAGATGGCATCGGCCGCGGTGACGGCTTCGTGGGGATCGCGCGTGACCAGGACGGAGCCACCGGTCTCTGTCGCCTTCGCGCGTGCCCAGGCGACCGTCTGCGATGCAGGGGCATATCCCTCTGGATGCGCCACCCGTACATGCATGCCCATGATGGCGGCGCCAACCAGGAGGGAGTGGCTCATGTTGTTCCCGTCGCCGACGTAGGCGAGGGTGCAGCCGGCCAGGGTCACACGTTTCTCCTTGAGCGTGAGCAGGTCGGCGAGAACCTGGCAGGGATGATTGAAGTCGGAGAGTCCGTTGATGACGGGGACGTCTGCCTTCTCGGCGAGCTCGACGACATCGGAATGCCCGTGCACGCGGGCCATGATCCCATCCACGAAGCGCCCCAGGACGGTGGCGGTGTCGCCGATGCTCTCGCCGCGGTGGAGCTGGATGTCACTGGCGCCGAGGAACAGCCCGCGGCCACCCAGCTGGTAGATGCCGGTCTCGAAGCTGACCCGCGTGCGCAGGCTGGGCTT
This sequence comes from Myxococcota bacterium, assembly GCA_036126975.1. GTDB lineage: Bacteria > Myxococcota_A > UBA796 > UBA796 > UBA2385 > JAYYRS01. The sequence continues at coordinate 4,626 of JAYYRS010000295.1, read as the reverse complement.
CGTGAAGATCATGGCGAGCGTCTTGCCTTCGCATGCGTCCCGGAACGCACGCGGGTTCGCCTTGATCATCCTTGCAAGGTCGAGCAGCTCTCGCAGTTCCTGTTCGGTGTGATCGGCGAGGGAGAGGAAGTGACGGGGCATGGGTCCTCCGGCGGATTCGGTGAGCGCGCTTCCGGTATGCGGAGTCGGGCCAGCGGGCGGCGGAACATCACACGGCCACCGGTGCGAGGCGAGCCCGGAATCGCCGGACGCAGCCACAAAAAGACCCCCTGCCGGAAGGCAGGGGGTCGGCTTGGTCACCCCAACGGGATTCGAACCCGTGTTGCCGGGATGAAAACCCGGTGTCCTAACCTGACTAGACGATAGGGTGAGAAGGACGGCCGGTCGGCTTTGCGATGGCCGCCCGGGAGGGGGTGGGTCGCATAGGGCTCGAACCTATGACCATCGGATTAAAAGTCCGGTGCTCTACCAACTGAGCTAGCGACCCGTTCCACCGCAGTTGTAACGGATCGATGCTGCGTCCGTCAACGGCGGGACTTGGTCAGCGCCGCAATGGGGTCCACCCGCTCGACGACCTCGGCTCTTCCGGGTCCAACACCGATCAGCACGACTGGCACACCGACGAGCGCCTCGATCCGTGTGACGAAGTGCTGTGCCTCGGTGGGCAGGTCATCCCATGTGCGGGCAAGGCTGATGTCGCTCCGCCAGCCGGGGACGACCTCGTACACCGGCTCTGCGCCATCGAGGTCATGCGCCGGGAACGCGTCGCTGCCAGCGTAGCCGGTCCCGATGCAGAGGTGGTCGAAGCTGCCAAGGATGTCGAGCTTGGTAAGTGTCAAATGGGTCACCCCATTGAGTTGCACCGCTCGCCGGACAAGTGCTGCATCGAACCACCCACATCGCCGCGGCCGACCGGTCGTGGCACCGTACTCACCCCCCAGCGTACGAAGCTTCTCGCCCATCTCGCCATGCAGCTCGGTCGGAAAGGGACCGGTTCCCACGCGCGTCGCGTAGGCCTTTACGATTCCGACGACGGCGTGGACGTCGCGTGGACCGACACCGGTGCCGGCACAGGCCCCCCCCGCAACCGTGTTGGAGCTCGTGACGAACGGGTAGGTGCCGTGGTCGACGTCGAGGAACGTTCCCTGCGCCCCCTCGAAGAGGATGGCTTCGCCGCGGCGGCTCGCGGCGTGCAGCAGCTCCACCGTGTCGCACACGAAGGGCCGGAGACGCTCGGCGAAGGGAGCAGCCCATGACTCGATCTCCTCGATCGTGAGCGGCTCGCCGGAGTACCACTCCACGATCTGCCGGTTCTTCTCTGGCAGGATGCCCGAGACCTGCCTGCGCAGAGCGACGGGGTCCATCAGATCAGCCACCTTGATTCCGCGGCGTGCCACCTTGTCCTCATAGGTCGGGCCGATGCCTTTGCGGGTCGTCCCGATGAGCTGCTTGCCCAGTGCATCCTCCCGACAAGCATCGAGCACGCGGTGCCACGGCATGATGACGTGCGCGTCCCGAGAAATCGCGAGCTGTGCGGCCGTCACGTCCCGGCCGCGTGCAGCAAGCTGGTCGAGTTCCTCGACCATCACCTCTGGGTCCACGACCACGCCGTTGCCAACGACGCAGCGGGCCTTCGGGTGGAGGATTCCGCTTGGAATAACGTGCAGGACGATCTTCTCGCCGTTGACCACGAGGGTGTGCCCAGCGTTGTTCCCCCCTTGGAAACGGACGACATACGCGCTGTGCTCCGCGAGCCGGTCGACGACCTTCCCCTTGCCCTCATCGCCCCACTGCAGGCCCACGACGACGGTGTTCGCGATGGTCATGTGAACTCCGAACCGCAGCTGTGCGGCGCGGGCGACCTAACGCCATGGTTCGCGGTTGGCCGGTCTGCGCGATGGGGTCAGGCGTCGCAACGGCCCGGGGCCCGGTGGTCCGGCTTGGTCGGGGGGGGCTTCCTCATCGGAGCGCCTTCAGCTTGGCGCGCGCCTCTGCGTGGTTCTTGTCGGATTTGAGGATCTTTTCGTACTGGGCGCGCGCGTTGATCTTCAGCCCGAGGTCTGTGAACAGGTCCGCAATTCCCATCCGGTATTCAATGACATCCGGTTCCAGGACGATGGCCTGGCGCATGTACTTCAACGCGGTCCGCCGGTCATCGTCATTGCGTCGAACCAGCATGGCGAGCCGGTAGTAGGCCCGCCCGTCCTCGGTTTCGTACTCGACGGCCTTTTCGTAGTTGGCCTGGGCTTCGCGCCAGTTGGCGAAGCCCTCGGCGGACTCGGCCGCGGCGATGAACTGTTTCGACTGAAGCTTGCGTGCCTCTCGATGCACCTGCTCGGACAGCAGCCGGTACTCTTCGTTCTTTGGGTCGTAGGTGGTCGCGAGTGCGAGCGAACTCACCGCCTTCAGCACGTCGCCGTTTTCGTAGTCGGACTTGCCGTCCAGGTAGTAGCGCCGGGCCTTCTTGAGTCGACGAACGACCTGGCCGCGGACGTCGTCCATCGCCTTCTTGCGTCGGCTGCCGACGGACGACCCGGGGCGTCGGCGTGATTCGGCCCGGCGCTTCGCCTCTGCGAAGGGGTCGGTCCCGAGGGATGTGCGGCGCCCGCCGGTCGGAGCCGGCCTTCCTTCCGGCTCGGACGGGTTGGACCGGCCTGCGTACTTCCGCGAATCGAGGTCGTAGGTCGACCGCTCGGCCTCGCTGCTGAGGATCCGGTATGCCTCGGTGATCGCAACGAAGACACTTTCTATCTTCGCGCGGTAGGCGCCGACCTCCTTGCGGAAGAATCGATCGGGGTGCCACGCGCGCGAGAGGTCGTAGTAGGCACCCTGAATCTCCTGAGGGCTCGCGCGACGCCCAACGCCGAGCAAGGCGTAGTAGTCATTGCGGTCGGCGAGGCCGGCAAGCCGGTCGAGCTGCGTGCACTCTTCGGGGCTGAGTTCCAGCTCCGCCATCAGACCTCCGACACGCCGCTCGGACGGCGATACCACTCGCCATACAGGATAGCGGATGCTGCATCCGGTGCGCGGGGATCAGTCCTCGGCGGAGCCGGCCGGTCCACCGTCAATCGCCGCCCGGGGGTGCGCGGACCGGTAGACCGCGAGGAGGTGCGCAGCGTCCACGTGGGTGTACTTCTGCGTTGTGGACAGACTGGCGTGGCCGAGCTGTTCCTGGATGGCGCGCAGGTCCGCGCCGGCACCCAGGAGATGCGTCGCGCAGGAGTGGCGCAATGCGTGAGGGTGCACGTCCGAGACGCCGTTCATCGCACCGGCGTCGCGCGTGATGCGCCATGCGGATCTCGCGGAGAGACGTCCACCGCGGTTGTTCAGGAACACTGCATGCGAATCGCGTCGAGGCGCCCGCTCGATGAGCCATTGCTGGAGGGCCCGGGCGCAGGGCGGGCCGAAGGGCACGATTCGATCCCGATCGCCTTTGCCGCTGCGGACGCGGACCAGTCGCTGGTCGAGGTCGAGGTCACTGCAATCGAGGGCGACCGCTTCGCCCACCCGGAGACCGGCTCCATAGAGGAGTTCGAGCAGCGCACGATTCCGCAGAGCCAGCCGACCGGTCTGGCTCGGACGCTCGACGACGTTCGACGCCTCGTCGACATCAAGGAACCGGGGCGCGCGGCGCGGGACACGCGGCGGTCGGAGTCGAGCCGCGGGAGAGGTAGCGAGAATCCTACGATCGACACACCAGCGGTAGAAGGACCGCACCGCGGCAATTCGTCGCGCGAGCGTCGCTGGCGCCACGCGGGCACGACCGGGTTCCGAAGCCAGAAACCGGCGGAGGTCCCCGAGGCTGGCGTCCATCAGGCTGCGCCCCCCCGCATCGAGATGGGCCGACAGCGCGGACAGCTCGTGCTCATAGGCACGGAGGGTATGGGCCGAGGCCCCGCGCTCTGCGCGGAGGCTGTCGAGCCACCGGCGGAGTGGGGCTTCCATGGATCCGAGGGTACCTTGCGGGGTGCGCTCCTGCGTCGGCGAAGGACGCACTTCCTTGCCTCCGTCCTGGGATTGGTGTACGCAAGGCAGCGGCGGCAGCGCGCCGCAACCGGTGTCATCCCAACACCGGCTGCCCACCGGCAGCGCGCTCCCATGCCCCTGTCTCCAGGTGAGTTGGGGGCCCCTCCCGGACCTCGCGGGTGGGAACCGAACCTCCCCGCTCTGGATGGAACATGGCCAAGCACCTCGTCATCGTCGAGTCCCCGGCCAAGGCGCGCACCATCGAGAAATACCTCGGAAAAGACTTCCGGGTCGAGGCCTCGGTGGGCCACATCCGGGACCTGCCCCGCAATGCGTCCGAGGTGCCCGCCGCAAAGAAGAAGGAGCGGTGGGCGGGCCTTGGAGTGAACGTAGACGACGGCTTCAAGCCGCTGTATGTCGTTCCGGAGGACAAGAAGGCCCAGGTGCGCCTCCTGAAGCAGGCCCTCGCCGAAGCCGAGGACCTGTATCTCGCGACGGATGAAGACCGCGAAGGGGAAAGCATCTCCTGGCACCTCCTCGAGGTGTTGAAGCCCAAGGTGCCCGTGAAGCGGCTGGTATTCAACGAAATCACCAAGGCAGCCATCCAGCGTGCGCTGCAGAATCCCCGGGATGTCGACTACGACCTGGTTCGCGCGCAGG
>JAYYRS010000294.1:0-6429 GCA_036126975.1 Myxococcota bacterium | reverse complement strand
AAGCGGGCGGCGTGCGCTTCGGACGACTGACGAAGGCCACAACTGCATCCAGGGGATTCAGCATCGACGCAGTGGACATGAACGGTCCGGGGCCGGGCCACGTCCACCCCAATGGCGAGGTCGATCTCTGCTTCGCGCTCGACGGCGCCCCGACATTCGACGGCAACCCACCCGGCTGGACCAGCTACGCACCCGGCTCCTGGCATGTGCCGACCGTCGCGGGCGGGCGGATGGCCATTCTGTACTTCCTGCCCGACGGCGCCATCCGGTTCGGGCCGCGGCCCTGACCGACCGCGATGCCGACGCGCCGGCGCCCGGCTTGCTCAGTCGATGGTCTCGAGGAACGCCTCATATGCGTCCGCATCCATCAGCTGGTCGACCTCATCGGCTGATGAGACCTTCAGCTGGAAGAGCCAACCGTCGCCGTACGGGTCTGCGTTCACCTTCTCAGGGGCTTCATCGAGTTCCTCGTTCACCTCGATGACCTCGCCGGTGATCGGCGAATAGATCGCGCTGACGGCCTTCACGGATTCGATCTCACCCAGCTCTCCGTCTCTATCGAATGTGTCTCCGACCTCGGGGAGGTCCACATACACCACGTCCCCGAGCGCCTCCTGGGCGTACTCGGTGATGCCGCAGGTCGCGAGGTCGCCCTCGATGCGGACCCATTCGTGGCTCTTGCTGTAGCGGAGGTTGTTCGGGTTCGACATTGTCGTGCCCTCGGATGTGGAGGCGGTGGAACGGAGGCGCGATCAGTAGTCGCGCTTGAAGAAGGGGCCCTTGACGACCTCGGCGTTTGCGAGGCGACCACGCACATCGACCTGGAGTCGCGTTCCGGGGCGCGCGAGGCGCAGCGGAACATACGCCAGTGCGATGTTGGTCCCCAGAGTCGGGGAGCGCGTCCCGGAGGTGACCACGCCCACGGCCTTGCCGTCCAGCACCACCGGGTTGCCATGCCGCGCGATCCGCTTCTGCACGACCATACCGACGAGTCTGCGTGGAGGCCGGGTGGCGCGTTGGGCGACGAGCGCGTCGCGCCCGATGAAGTCGGACTTGTCCAACTTCACGGCCCAGGCGAGCCCAGCCTCGAGCGGAGTCGTCTCGTCATCCATGTCGTTTCCGTACAGGTGCATCCGTGCTTCCAGCCGGAGCGTGTCCCGGGCACCCAGCCCGATCGGCCGGATGCCGCGAGTGGCCCCCGCTTTCATCAGCGCCGGCCAGATCGTGGATGCCCCGTTCGGCGGCAGGAAGACCTCGAACCCATCCTCCCCGGTGTACCCGGTCCGGGCGATGAGGCAGCCGTCGACGTCGGCCACTTCGCCCTCGGCGAACCAGTAGTAGCGGATCCCCGCGAGGTCGATGCCTGTCAGCGTCTGCAGCACCTCCTCGGCGTAGCGCCCTTGGACTGCGACCTGCGCCCAGTCGTCATGTTCGGCAGAGAACACCGCATCGGCGCCGAACGGATTGTTCGCGACCATCCAATCGAAATCCTTCGCGCGGTTTGCTGCATTGACGCAGATCAACACATCGTCATCGTCGATCTTGTAGACGATGAGGTCGTCGACGATGCCCCCGGATGGACGACACATCGGGCTGTAGCGGGCCTGTCCGGGCTGGAGATCACCCACCCGATTCGTGACGAGGTGGTCAACCGCTGCGAGCGCCTTCGCACCCCGCACGCGGACTTCGCCCATGTGCGACACGTCGAACAGGCCGACGCCGTTCCGGACCTGTTTGTGCTCGGCCAGGATCCCCTCGTACTGGACAGGCATCTCCCATCCGCCAAAGTCGATGAGGCGCGCGCCTGCGGCCTGGTGGATGGAGAAGAACGGTGTGCGGCGCAGGGTCATCGGGACGGCTCCACGGACTCGGTCGATGCCAGCGCCTAACGCCCAAGGAAACCGCCGGCACCGCAGTACCCAACGGGCTACGACAACCGCCTGCTGGAGGTCCCCATGCCGGTCGAGAAACCGGGCCTGCTCCCGCCCACCGACGCCTTTGAGGGCCGCCATGTCGGTCCCCGCCCCCACCAGATCGCCGACATGCTCGAATCGGTCGGGGCGTCCGACCTCTCTGCGCTCGTCGACGAGACCCTGCCCGGTGGGATCCGGACCGCAGGGCTTTCCGGTCTGCCCGACGCTCTCGATGAGCGACAGGCACTGGAGAGGCTCCATGAATACGCGAGCGAGAACAGGGTCCTGCGGAGCTACCTCGGCTACGGCTACCACGACACGATCACCCCACCGGTGATCCTGCGGAACGTCCTCGAGAACCCCGGCTGGTACACGGCCTACACGCCCTACCAGGCCGAGATCTCCCAGGGTCGGCTCGAGGCGTTGCTGGTGTTCCAGACGATGGTCGAGGACCTGACCGGGATGGAGCTGTCGAACGCCTCCCTGCTCGACGAGGCCACGGCCGCCGCGGAGGCCATGACGATGGCCCACAGGCTGGGTCGCGGGAAGCGGGACACCTTCCTGGTTTCGGACCGCGTCCATCCCCAGACAATCGCCGTCCTGCAGACGCGCGCCGCCCCGCTCCGCATCCGCGTGCAGGTGGGTCCGACCGAAGGCTTCGACGTCGACGACGATGTATTCGGCGCCCTGGTCCAGTACCCGGCAACCGATGGCGGCGTGGACGACCACGGGCCGCTCGCCGAGGCGCTGCATGCCCGGAAGGCCCTCCTCTGCGTCAGCGTGGACCTGCTGTCGCTCACCATGCTCCGTCCTCCCGGTGAGTTCGGCGCCGACATCGTCGTCGGGAACTCCCAGAGATTCGGCGTGCCCCTGGGGTACGGCGGTCCACATGCCGCGTTCATGGCGACGCGCGAGTCATACCGCCGCACCCTGCCGGGCCGCATCATCGGGATCTCGAAGGATGCCCATGGCCGGCCCGCGCTGCGGATGGCACTCCAGACGCGCGAACAGCACATCCGCCGCCAGAAGGCGACATCGAACATCTGCACCGCACAGGTGCTCCTCGCCGTCGTGGCGGGGATGTACGGCGTCTGGCATGGACCCGACGGTCTTCGTCGCATCGCGGCTCGCGTGGCCGGTCTCGCTCGCATGCTCGGCGAGGGCGCGGAGTCGGCGGGCCTGCGGGTCGTCCGGGAGACCTACTTCGACACGTTGCAGCTGCGCGCCGGTACCCCCGAGCGCCGCGATGCCATCATCGAGGCCGCTCTGCAGTCCGGCATCAACCTGCGTGCGCACGGCACCCAGGACCTGATCATCGCGCTGGACGAGCGCACGACGCCGCGTGACCTGGACGATGTGCTTGCGGCGCTCGGCGCACCGGTCCGTGTCGCCGACATGCCCGAGGGAGCGGCGATGGTGGGCCTGCCCACCATTCACACGCGCGCGTCCGATTTCATGACCCACGAGACCTTCCAGGCCCACCGGTCGGAAACGGCGATGCTGCGGTACCTCGCCCGCCTGCAGAAGAAGGACCTCGCGCTCGATACGTCGATGATCCCCCTCGGGTCCTGCACCATGAAGCTGAACGCCACGACGGAGATGATGCCCGTCACCTGGCGCGCGTTCGGCGGGTTGCATCCCTTCGTTCCGACGGATCAGGCGCTGGGGTACCAGCGCCTGTTCGCAGACCTCGAGGCGTGGCTGGCCGAGGTGACGGGGTTTGCCGCCGTCAGTCTGCAGCCCAACGCCGGATCACAGGGGGAATACACCGGCCTGCTCAGTATCCGCGCCTACCACCGGGCCAACGGTGAGTCCGACCGCGACGTATGCTTGATCCCCGGTTCCGCGCACGGCACGAACCCCGCGAGCGCCGTCATGGCGGGCATGCGCGTCGTGGCCGTCGGATGCGACGACCATGGCAACATCGATGTCGCGGACTTGCGCGCGAAGGCCGAGCAGCATGGCGACCGCCTCGCCGCCCTCATGGTCACCTACCCCAGCACACACGGTGTCTTCGAGGAAGCCATCCGGGAGATCTGTGAGATCGTCCACCGCCAGGGTGGACAGGTCTACATGGACGGCGCGAACATGAACGCCATGGTCGGCCTGTCGTGCCCCGGCGAGATCGGTGCAGATGTGCTGCACCTGAACCTTCACAAGACCTTCTGCATCCCGCACGGCGGTGGTGGCCCTGGCATGGGCCCGATCGGAGTCGCCGCTCATCTCGCGCCCTTTCTGCCCGGCCACCCGGTCGTCAAGGGCGTCGGTGGCCCACAGAGCCTCGGCACGGTGTCCTCTGCTCCCTGGGGAAGCCCCTCCATTCTTCCCATCTCCTGGTCCTACATCGCGATGATGGGCGGTGAAGGACTGCGGCGTGCGACCGAGGTCGCCATCCTCAACGCGAACTACGTTGCGGAGCGGCTCAAGGACCACTACCCGGTGCTGTACACGGGCAAGGGAGGTCGGGTTGCGCACGAGTGCATCCTCGACCTTCGGCACTTCAAGACACACGGAATCGAGTCCGAGGACGTGGCCAAGCGCCTGATGGATTTCGGCTTCCACGCTCCGACGATGTCCTTCCCCGTCGCCGGCACGCTCATGGTCGAACCGACGGAATCCGAGGACCAGGCCGAGCTGGACCGCTTCTGCGACGCCATGATCGCCGTGCGCAACGAGATCCAGCACGTCATCGACGGACAGATCGCCGTCGAGAAGAGTCCACTCAAGCTTGCGCCCCACACCGCAACGGAGGTCACGGCGGACACCTGGGACCGGGCCTACAGCCGCCAGCAAGCGGCGTGGCCGGCGCCATGGCTTCGAGAGCACAAGTACTGGCCGACGGTCGGGCGCATCGACAACGCCTGGGGAGACCGGAATCTCTTCTGCAGCTGCAACGCATGGGGCGCTGTGGAGAATGCGGACGGCTGAGGCCGCTGTCACACCGGCCGCAGGCTCCGCCTGCCCCGGCACCCGATTTGGTGATGCCCTCCCGCTCAGCGGGCCTGACGGAGCTCGGCAGCGGTGACCGTGTTGGCCATGAGGGTGGCGATCGTCATGGGTCCGACGCCGCCAGGGACCGGGGTGATGGCCGAGGCCCGGTTCTCCGCCGCATCGAACTCAACATCACCAACGAGCCGGCCGTCCGGGAGGCGGTTGATGCCGACGTCCACCACGACGGCCCCCTCCCGTATCCACGCGCCCTTGACGAACTCGGGGCGCCCCACGGCGGCCACCACGAGGTCTGCCGTGGCGAGATGCGCCTGCAGGTGACGCGTTCGACTGTGACACAGGGTCACGGTGCAGTTCGCCTGCTCCAGCAGCATCGCCTGCGGTCGTCCAACGATGTTGCTGCGCCCGATGACGACGGCGTGCAGACCCGAGAGTTCGATCCCCGCCTCGGCGAGCATCCGCATCACCCCCATGGGGGTGCAGGGCACCAGCCGAGGCCGGCCCTGGGCCAGCCGACCCAGGTTGTCCGCGTGGAATCCGTCCACGTCCTTGGCCGGATCGATGCTGTCGAGGACCCTCGCTGCGTCGATATGCGTGGGCAGCGGCAGCTGAACGAGGATCCCGTCGACGGAGTCATTGGCATTCAGCGCGCCGACCAACGTGAGCAGCGCGTCCTCCGTGGTCTCCTCGGGCAGCTTGTGGGTCTGCTGCAGGAAGCCCAGCGCCTGGGCTCGGCTCTTCTTCTTGCCGACGTATACCGAGCTGGCTGGATCTTCGCCGACCTGGACGACCGCGAGGCCCGGGGGGCGTGGCAGCGCAGCCACACGCGCCCGCAGCCCTCCGGACAGGGCCCGCGCGATGCGACGACCGTTGAGGATGCGTGCCATGGGGTCAGTCTCCGGCGTTGTTGGACGAGGCGGGAGCCGGTGCGGGTGCAGGAGACGGCGATGTCGACTCCGATGACGCCGGTTCTGTGGTGCTGCCTCCGCCACCCTTCAGGCCGTAGTGATCGCTGTACCAGCCGCTCCCCTTGAGCGCGAAGCTCGACAACCCGATCTTCTTTCCCACATCGGTGCCGCCGCAGGCCGGACATTCCCGAATTGCGGGGTCGGAGACCTTCTGGATCTCCTCGAACTCATGGCCACAGTCAGGGCAGCGGTACTCATACAGCGGCATCAGGACACCTGGACACCAGAGGAAGACGGCAGGCCGGGACGACCAACGCCCGGACCGCACCAGCAATATCACGCGGCTGTTTGAGGTGAGCCGTCGCGGGCGCTACGTTCCGGCCCAATGGACATCGTGCTCACCATCACGGCCCTGGCGCTCTTCGGGAGCTTCTGCCTTGCATTCATCGGTGCATGCCTCAATGCACTGTTCCGGGATCGGCCCTTCCGGCCTACGCGCGACGGCATCGCCTGCTTCGCGCGCGAGTGGGCGGCGATGCTGGTCCTGGCCCCCGCCGGCCTCATCGGAGTGCGAACCCGCCCGGTCGCACCATCTCCGCCGGAGTTTCCGTCGGAGGAGCGGATTCCCGTGCTGCTCGTACCCGGATTCGGGCTGAACC
>JAYYRS010000293.1:0-3779 GCA_036126975.1 Myxococcota bacterium | reverse complement strand
CGGAGATCGCACTGCGGTGGACGGAGCTGGGACGGCGATGGGACGGACAGGATGCGGGACAATCCGGCTCCGCGGATACCGTCGTCGCGCAGTTCGAGGCCCTGGAGCGCGGGGCATTCACGGACTACCCATCGGCCGGCTTTCCGGCCCGCTACGCGCCCCGCGCCGCCCCGGTCCGGATCATCGCCATGGGGGGGTCCTCCACCGGAGGCGCCTTTCAGAACGACGACCTGGCAGAGTTCTACCCGGCGCGGCTCGACGCCCTTGTGCGGCCGGGTGCGGAGGTCGTCAACCAGGGAGCAGGTTCCTGGAACTCCTTCCACGTTCGCGCCTACGCAGAGCACTGGCTCCCGGCTGCCGACGCGGACATCGTCACGGTGTACCTGGGCGTGAACGAAGCGCAGCGGGCCCCCGTGACCTACCGGGAACTCCATCGACGGTGGCAGGACGGCCGCCTCGAATCCGCGCCCGGACCGCTGGCCGGGCTGCGCCTGCTCCACGGTCTCCGATACCTCTCCCGCGGCATCCGCGGTGCGGGAGAGCTCGCGGTTCCTCCCGATGACTTCGCGTCGAACCTGCGAGACGTGGCCATGCGGGTGACCGGGTCCGGAGGCCGTGTCCTCCTGATGCCCGAGGCCGCCTACCCCTCCGCGGAGTCATTCGCGGCCTACAGGGACCGCATGGAGAGCATCGCGTCGGAGCAAGACGACGTGGCCTTCCTGGACACCAGCGCGGCACTGGCCGATGGCGGAGCCGCCCTGTTCCTGGACCAGAACCACCTCACGGGCGCCGGTCATGACCGGCTGGCAGAGCTCATGCAGGCAGAGCTGGTGCGGCTGGGCTGGCTGGACCGCCCCTGAGGCCGCGCTCTCGCTAGGCCTCGGGCTTCCATCCCGAGAAGATCACCCAGCGCCATGCATCCATGATGTGTCCCCTCTCGTCCATCTTGAAGGGGTGAACCCGGCGCACGGCAGCGGGCGCATCCCGATAGAGCCGTCGGATCTCGTGGCGGTTGAGTCCAGGCGTTTCATGGGTCTCGATCCACCGATCGATGTCCTCCCACACGACCAGCTCCCGGGTGGTGATCCGCTCGAAGCCGGCATCGCCAAGCAGCCTGAAGAGGTCCTCATCGAGGAAGAGCTGGAAGAACAGGGGCTGCTTCTTCTTCAGGATGCGGAACATCCAGGGCGCATCCGCTGGCCCGTAGGGCATGAGCTGGCCGAAGATGAACTGGCCGCCCGGCTTGAGCACACGGAAGACCTCTGCGACCGGTCGGTGGGGATCCGGGAACAGATGGAGGACCTCGCGGTTGCACACGAGGTCGAAGGTTCCATCATCAAACGGGATGTCGTAGACATCGCCGCGCGTGACATGGTCCAGCCGGGTCTCTGCGAGGGACACCATCTCCGGGGTCAGATCCAGCCCTTCGATGTGTCCCACCCGCCCCTTGAAGGACGCGCCGACGACCCCCGAGCCGCAGCAGACGTCGAGCACCTTCGCGTCCGGCGGGACCGCGCACATCTCCGCGTGGGTCTGCAACAGGTCATCCGCCGTGATCCAGGTCGCGGAGTCGTGCCAGTTCGCGGACCGGATGCCGAACTGCTTGCGGTAGATCTCCTTGGAGACCGACCGGTCGGCCTGCTGGTACCGCGCGCGCTCCCCGGCACGCCGAGCCGCCAGCCGCGCACGGGCCGCTTCGAGCACCCGACCGGCGATGGCGGCCGCCGCGTCTGGATGGTCGGCCAGCCATGACCCCAGGCCCTCCTCCACCACGTCCCGGACGGAACGCCGTGCCGCCTCGCTGGAGAGCATGGTCTTGGTCTGGCCCTCGAACTGGGGATCGGCGAGCTCGAGTACCACGACGGCTGTAAGCCCTTCCCGCAGGTCGTTGCCCGCGATCACCAGCGCGTCGTCCTCCCCCAGCAGCCCTGCCTGACGGACGTACCGCTGGACCGCGCGGACGACGCCCTCATCGAGGCCGGCCTCGTGCGTACCCCCATGCCGGGTGCGGATCGTGTTGACGAAGGAGCGGGTCTCCTCGTGGTAGCCCCAGGTCCACAGCAGCCCGACCTGCACGCCCACGCCATCGACCTCGCCCGCGAGGTGGATCGCCTCGTGCACGGGAGGGTGGTCGGCAGCAAGGAAGCGGGTGTAGCCGGCTGCACCATCCTGCTCGGCGAACGACTCGATTCCGTCGGGCGTCCGCAGCGTGAAGCACACACCCGGGAGGAGGAAGGCAAGCTCCCGCAGCCGCGCCCGGACCGCGGTCCGGTCGAGTCGCGCTGCACCGAAGACCTCCGGGTCGGGCCGCCAGCTCACCCTGGTCCCGCTGGGCCCCGTGTCGGGATGGCGCTGGATGGCGCCCAGCGGGTCTCCGCGCCGGAATCGCTGCGTCGCGCGCACCCCATCCCGCCGGACCTCGACTGCCAGTGTCTCCGACAAGGCATTCACACAGCTCACGCCCACGCCGTGGAGGCCCCCCGTGACGCCGTAGCCCGCATCGGGTCCGAACTTCCCTCCTGCATGGAGCGTGGTGAGCACGAGCTCGACCGCATCCACGGGGATGCCACGGCCCGAATCCATGACGGAGACGGTGTCATCGTCTGCGATCTCCACCTGGATCTCGGTGCCGAACCCCGCCATGGCCTCGTCGACGGAGTTCTGCAGCACTTCCAGCAGCAGGTGGAGAACCCCAGCGGGGCCGGTTGAGCCGATGTACATGCTCGGCCGGAGGCGAACGGCCTCGAGACCCCGCAGCGTCCGGATGCTCTGCACACCGTAGGCGCGCTGTTCCTCAGTCCTCACGGGCAAGCTCCCCGGAGAGCGCAGTGAAGCGCTCCGCCTGCGAAAGTCGGGCCGCCTTCAGTGCGTCCAGCCAGCTGGCGATGTCGGCGAAGCCCTCCGCGCGCGCAGTCCTCGCCGCCTCCGCGAGGTCCTCGCTCGCTTCCTGCCGGGCCTTCACTGCGAGCCAGCCCACGAGGGCCGCGACGGTCCGGAGCGGGCGCCCGACCTGGGGCAGCCCGGCGACCTTGAGGTAGTCCAGTTGTCCCTGGGCGAACTGCTCGCGGGATGCCGCCACCTCGCCCAACGTCTCGGAAGCGCCGTGCAGTCCCTCGATGTCGGCTATCTGGGCGATGTAGCGGTACAGGACCGCGCTCTCGGTGTCGGCCGTGTACAACCGCGAGAGGTGGTCATGCGTGAGCGTGCCGTGGAGCTCGCCGGGGTCCGGCGGCCGGTGCTTGGAGTCAGCCATGGACGAGCCCTAACGCGGCGCGACCGCCGTCAACGGGCAGCGAGGTCGCGCAGCTTCTTCGCGCCGCACTCCATCGTCTTCGAGCCGGTCTCTGCCATCTCCGCTGTCCCGGTCTTGTCGAGCGTGAACCGCTCCGACCCGGGCACGAGCGCCGGGCCCGCGGAGCTGAACTCCTTCCGCCAGCCAGCACCGCCGTAGTCGGTCGAGCGCGAAGTGGCGTCGTCCTCGTTTGGATGGAAGTAGCTGAAGTGCGCCGGCCAGTGCTTGAAGTCCATTACCGGCCCGGGCTGGTAGGCGTCATACACCCGCTTGTAGGTGCGCCGGATGATGTCTTCGGACAGTCCGTTGTAGTTGAGGAACTCATCTTCGTGGAGCGCCTGCTCGATGCTCAGCCAGTTGAGATGGTCGAGCTCCGATTTGATGATGCCGTCGCGGATGCCCTGGTTGTAGACGGTGGTGCCCGGCATGGCGGACAGGTACTTGACCCGCGTGATGTGGTTGTTCTCTTCCGCCCACGTCGCGACGT
>JAYYRS010000292.1:0-2630 GCA_036126975.1 Myxococcota bacterium | reverse complement strand
GATCGTGCTGTTCTTCATGGTCGTCTACTACCGGAAGTCGGGGATGATCTCCGTCGCTGCACTGCTCTGCAATGTCGTGCTGGTGATGGCCCTGCTCGCAACGGCCGGTGCGACGCTGACGCTGCCGGGCATCGCCGGCATCGCGCTCACGGTCGGCATGGCGGTGGACGCCAACATCATCATCTACGAGCGCATCCGCGAGGAGCGGCGTCTCGGAAAGAACGACCGCGCTGCGGCGGACGCGGGCTTCAGCAAGGCGCTCTGGGCCGTGCTCGATGCCAACATCACGACCTTCATCGCGGGCGTCGTGCTCTACACCTATGGCACCGGCCCCATCAAGGGCTTTGCCGTCACGCTGATGATCGGCATCGTTACGACGCTGTTCACCGGCATCTTCCTGTCGCGGACGCTGATGGACTTCCTTACGCGCAAGTCCAACACCCGCTGGCTCATCTGAGGATCGACAGATGCAGTTCCTCAAGCCTGGCACCAAGTTCGACTTCGTCGGCAAGCGCAAGATTGCCGCGGTCTTCTCCGGCCTGCTCGTCATCTCGAGCCTCCTCCTGTTCTTCGGGAAGGGGCCCAACTGGGGCATCGATTTCACGGGAGGCACCGAGGTGTTCATCGATTTCGATGAACCCGTGGAGATCGAGGAGGTTCGCAGCTCCCTGGCCACCCTTGAGGTGAAGGGTGATGCGATCCAGCAGGTCGGCGGTGCGGAGGACTACCAGTACGTCATCCGCATCCAGGATCCCGAGTTCGGCACCGCCGGGTTGCAGGAGGGGGTGGAGTCCGCCCTGGGCGCGGCGTTCGGCACGGATTGGATCACCGAGTCCGTCTTCGACGCGCAGGTGTCGCTGAAGGCCACCATCCGGTACGCCGGCGATGCGGTGCCCATGACCCGCATCCAGTCGGCACTCAGCGGCATCCCGGGCGCAAACGTCCAGGACTCTCCCGACGAGAACACCTTCTACGTAGTTCTGCCGGGTCTCTCGCAGAAGATCACGAAGGCGATCCAGGAGACCTTCGAGGGGCGTGCCATTCGGGAGGGGGGCGTCAATGTGGATTCCGTCGGCCCCAAGGTCGGTGGAGAACTGCGACGCAAGGGCGTGCTTGCGATCCTGATCACCCTCGGGCTCGTGCTCGTCTACGTCGGATTCCGGTTCGAGTTCGCGTTCGCACCCGGCGCCGTCCTCGCCCTGTTCCACGACGTCTCCATCGTGTCCGGGATCTTCGTGCTGACCCGGCACGAGTTCAACCTCCCGATGATCGGAGCGCTGCTGACCATCATCGGGTACTCCCTCAACGACACGATCGTGATCTACGACCGGATCCGCGAGAACCTGAAGAAATACCGGCGCCGCGACATGGAGCTGCTGATCAACGATTCGATCAACGAGACGTTGACGCGGACGCTCGCGACGTCGTTCACCACGATGGCTGCCATGCTCGCCTTCCTGTTCCTCGGTGGACCGGTCATCGAGACGTTTGCGCTGGCAATCCTCCTCGGGGTGATCTTCGGCACATACTCCACGGTCTATGTCGCCTCTCCGACGATCCTTCTCATGCAGGACCTCCGCCCGTACTTCTCCAAGGTGTTCGCGCCACTCGCAACCGCACCGGTAGAGAAGACGCCGGAGATGGACCTCACGAGCGATGCCCCGATGTCCGAGGCCCGGCGCCGCAAGCTCGAACGTCGGGCCCTGCGCAACGCTGCAGGGCGGACCGAGGACCACTGAATCCTGCCGCCGGGCGCGTCAGGGTGGAGGCGCTGGGTTGACCCGGACATACCGGCCTCGCCATACTCCAAGCCGCCGCACCGGTCGGAGCATCGATGACCAAGTCTGAGCTGATCGATCGCCTTTGCGAGCAACGAAACCTGCCGCGGTCGACCGCCGAAATGGTTGTCCAGGCATTCGTCGGCGAGCTCTCCGATGCCCTCGCAGCCGGCCGCCGCATCGAGCTTCGGGGGTTCGGGAGCTTCAAGGTGAAGGCGTATGATGGGTACGTCGGGCGGAATCCGAGGACGGGGGAGCCCATCGATGTCGCGCCGAAGGTGCTTCCGCTGTTCAAGGCGAGCCGGCTTCTGCTCGGCCGGATGAATCCAGCCGAGGAGAGCTCGGGTTGAGCCCTGCCTGGATGGTGCTGGTGGCCCATCTGGGTCGCGCTGCCTTCGCCGGACCCGGCGAGGTGTATGTCAACGGCATGCCCGCTTCCGGAATCACGGGTCAGACGCTCGAGGACGTCGATGTCCGCTTCGATGCGGAAGGCTCCGTCTGGATCGACGCCCCTCGCTACCGGGTCGAGTACAGCGGTGCGCCGGTCCCCGCGGCCGACATCCCCGCTGCCCGGTATTGGCTCGTGAGCCAGGATGCTGGCTCTCGGGGCCACACCATCGATGTGGTCATCAACGGGGCCGCCGTCGCCACGGCGCGGTCCGGCGATGCCGCACTCATCGTCGACCTCGCACCCTATCTGCATCGCGGGACCAACCTGGTCGAGCTGCGTGCCGAACCTGCGCCACGGGCAGCCGGGGGTGCGCTTTCGGTCCATGTCGGGGTTGGCGAGAATCGTGCTGGAACGATCGATCTTGTCAATCCTGACGTCTCACTCGTGCGTCGTGCGGGTCG
>JAYYRS010000291.1:0-7186 GCA_036126975.1 Myxococcota bacterium | reverse complement strand
TCGATCCCGCGCGCAACGTCGTCCTGATGGACGGCTACAACGGCGGGCCGCGAGGCGGTGGACGCCTCTGTGGCGGAGATGTCTGTCTCCGGGACACGATGGATGTCGAGTCCGGAACGCGGATGGAGATCGGCTGCCATCACGCCGAGATGAATGTCGTCTGCAACGCGGCCGCCAACGGAGTGCCCACACGGGGGGCATGGCTCATCGTGACCGGAGAGCCTTGCATGATGTGCGCCAAGCTCATCCACCACTCCGGCATCGAGCGCGTGCTGATCGTCGAGGGGGGCTACATGGGCGCAAATGGCGTCTCGTACCTGGAGGGACACGGCGTCGAGGTGCAGCGCGTCCAGGGTCCACCGGACCCGCGCAGCCGCTGACCTCCGTGCTTCCCGCGGGCTGGGTTTCGCGTCAACGGGGCGCCCGCACCCGTACTCAGAATCCCAGGCCGACGGATATGCCCTGCTGCAGGCCATACGACGTGATCCGATGGGTGTATCCGAGCCCGAGACCCAGGCTCTTCGTCGAGACATGGGCGCCCACCTTGTAGGTGAACTCGTCGCCGAACCCGAACAGGTCCTCGTTCGACCATTCCACCCCGGGCCAGCCGCCAGACACGTACCAGGCGGGCTCCACTCCGCCGTAGATGCCCACGGCGTCGCCGCCGAGCGAGAGCGTCAAAGGCATGCCGATGCCGCTGAAGGGTTCCGCGTCGAGAATGCCGAAAACGAACTGGTTCAGGAAGAAATCAGGGCCAAGTCGCAGTCGCGCCGGACCCGCGCTCGGACCCGCGAAGACGCCCACCCGGGCCGCATAGCCGTTGAAGAGATCTGGACCGACCAGCACCTGTCCGACCACCCGTGCGCGTCCGCCCCAGCGAAATGCATCCTGCGTCTCCTGGGCAAACGGCACGGACCCTTCGGCACCGAGCGCGAGAAGTCCTCCGCCTCCAAAGAGGACCGCCCCGACTGCAGGCTCGAGGCCAGGCCTGCCCAGTTTCCAGGGGGGCCCGTTCCGCGGCGGGCGCTCATCTCCCGCCTCCTCCTGGTTGGTCGGCATCGAGGAATCCATCGCACCCGCATCCGATGTCGGATCATCCTGGGGTGTCTCGTCGGCCCCGGGGTCTGTCGCATCGTCGAGGTTGTCGAGGCCATTTCCATCCCCTTCCTCCTCGGCGAAGGCGCTCAGAGGGGCCACGACGAGCAGGGAGGCAACAGAGAGGTTCAAGAGCACGGAGCGGGTCATGGGCGGTCTCCTGGAACGCCGCCAACCGTACCGCCTCCGGGCCCTGCATGCACCCTGGCTCCTGCTTCGGCGGCGGGCGTCCGCTTCAGTCCGGCTCGAGATCCACGCTCTGCGCCCTGGGGATGGCCTCCCGGATCCGCTCTTCGATCCGGTCCACCTCGTCGCCGACCATCTCCACGATGTCATCCGCGAACTCCCCCAGGAATGCCGGCATGCTCGCGGCGTCAGCGACCTGCGCGAGAACGGATTCCTGGTCCCGTCCATCGAGCCACAGTCTCGCGAGATGATGGCCGTCAAGCTCAATCTCCGCGCTGATGCGGTAGGCGTCGGCGCCCGCCACCTCCCCGCGCGCGACCACCACATGCTCCACCGCAGGGTCGCTCTCGAGCAGCGCCTCCAATGCGGCCTGGTCCTTGCTCGAGATCGACCGACCAATCAACATCGATCGATTCTTGGCCGTGAGGAACATGGCGACCGCGCCCAGGAGCACGCCGATCACGATCGATCCGATCGCGTCCCACCATGGCTGGTGGGTGAGCGCCCCGAGCAGCACACACACGAACGCGATGACCACGCCAAGCACGGCGGCCGAATCCTCCAGCAGCACAGCCACCGCGAAGGGGTCATCTGTCTGGCGCACATGGTCCCAGAAACCGAGGCCGCCGGCCTGGGCAGCCGCCGCGAGCCCTCGCACCGCAATCACCAGGGAAATGCCCTCCGCGATGAACGCAAAACCGAGAATACCCAGGTTCAAGGTTGGATCACCCACCTCGTGAGGCACATCGGAGACCAAGCCATGCACGCCATGGGCGACGGTCACGCCGCAGCCGATGAAGAATATGCCGACGGCGCTCATCAGGGACCAGATGAACGCGTCCCGACCGTATCCGAAGGGGTGCTCGGCATCGGCAGGAAGCTGGCTGCGCCTCATCCCCACCACAAGCAGCGCCTGGTTCCCCACATCCGCCATGGAATGGATGCCCTCTGCGAGCATCGTCCCCGAGCCGGTGAGGAAGAAACCCGCGAACTACGCGAACATGACCAGGGTGTTCGCGCCGATCGCGCTGTAGACCGCCGCCTTGCTGCCGCCTGCCATTGTGCCTCCGGTCCGCCAGCCGGTAACGCGGCGAGGGTCCGGCCGAGGCGCGGCTTCAGCGAACGTACTCGGGGAAGGCCCGCAGGGACTCGCAAACATCCAAAGAGCCCTGACCGAGCTCACCGGGGGAAGGCGCAGGGGCGTCCCCACTGGCCGCCTCGAGGTGCGCCCGGTGCCACGCGATGAGCGGATAGCCACTCGCACATCCCCGACAGCCATCGAGCCGCTTGCGGGCGCCGGCCTTGTCTCCACCAGCGGCATCGGCGCGCGCCAGCGCAACGACGACGCGGAGCCGATCACCCAGCGGGAGGTCATCGACCCGGGAACCGGATTCCCGGCGAGCCCTGCGCCAGGTCGCGCGGTCCCCAAGCCTTGCGGCGGCCCGTGCCCAGGTCGCGAAACCGAGCGCATCCGACACGTCCGCGCTCCGACCCGAGGCACCCGTCACCACCGGCATGAGGCGGTCGATGGCTGAGGCCGCAGCGACCCGGCTGTCGGGTCGCTCGCCCAGTTCAGCCGTCGCCCGCAGGACATGGGCGCGCCGCCGCAGCGTTTCCAGACTTCCCGCACGCGCCAGCGCGGATGCATCGGCCATACGCCGCCGCGCTCGCCCGAACAATCCGGCGTCGACCAACACGAGACCAAGCTCACACAGGGCGCGACACTCCGACTCACGGTCCCCCACCGCCTGGTAGTGACTCGCCGCCCACTCCAAGGCGTCGATCGCCTCGGACAAACCACCGGCGAGCGCGCCCCGACCCGCCTCTTCGATGGCATTCCGCGCGAGCCGCTCGAGGTCTCCATCGGCCTTGGCGACCAGCTGATGGGCGCGGACCGCTGCAAGCCGCTCCATGAGACCCTCAGGGTCGGCGCAGTCGGCGAGCGCGGCGGTTCGGAACAGGTCGGCCCCCACGGTCCAGCGCTCGCCGACCGGCCTCGCAAGACCCCGGTCCCGGAGCGTTTCCAGGGCCAGCTCCGGTGGCGTATGCACCACGGCCTCGACCTCGGGGAGGGAGAGCGGCGCCCGGCTGGTCGCGAGGACCTCGAGGACCTCTCGTTCATCGATATCCAGACCCTCGAGGTAGTCCTCGACGACTGCAGGCAGGGACGGTGAATCGGGGAGGCGAAGCCTCCCACCCGACACATGCCGACTGATCATCGGGACCAGCAGCGCGGGAATCCCCCCTGTCAGATGATGCAGCGCCGCTGAGACCTGCGCAGCATCTTCGGTCATCGGTGCGGCTCCGACGACCGTCCGGCGGACGTCGGCGAGGGACAGGGGCGCCAACGAGACGCACACCTCGGTCACTCCCGCCGGTACATCTGCCCCCGGACCACCCAACCAGAGGGCCGCAGATCCCTCCTCCACCACCGCAGAGGCAGTGTCGATCACGGGCAGGCCACGACGACGGGCCGCCTGACGCGCAACACCGGTCAACCAGGCCTTTCCGACCCCGAGCGGACCCTGGGCCCGCAGAAACAGGGACTCGCCCGCCTCCACGCGGTCGAGAGCAGCAGCGACCTGTTCGAGCGCACGCTGCCGGCCCGCGACCGCCACACCATCCACCCGACCAGCAGCAAGAGCCTGCACGACGGCGCGCGCTTCGGGGTAGCGGGCCGATGGCTCGGGCTCCATCAAGCGGAGGATGATGGCCTCAAGGTCGGTGGGGAGCGAAGGATCGAAGTGGGAAGGCGGAAGCGGTCTCGCATCGGGAAGTCGATCCCGGCCATCAAACGGACGCTGCAGCGTCAGCAGGTAGTAGAGGGTCGCGCCCAGTCCATACAGGTCTGCACGCGCGTCGACCCGTTCACCATCGATCTGCTCTGGCGCCGCATAGGCCACCGTTCCAATCATCAATCCGACAGCGGTGCCCTCGGCCTCCTGGAGATCCTTGACCACACCCAGGTCCGTCAACACGACGCGTCCAGACTCTTCCACGAGAACGTTGCTTGGCTTGATGTCGCGATGGACGAGCTTCGACGAATGGAGATGCTCCAGACCTTCAGCGAGTGCGCGACCAATGGTCCGAACCCGCGCGTAGCGCTCGACGAGCGGTCGCGTCCGGAGCTTCTTCGCGTAGAGCCGCAGGTCGAGACCCTCGACATACTCCATGACAAGGAACGGACGCGCTTCCTGCATGCCGTGGTCGATGAACGTCACCAGGCTTGGGTGATCGAGCCGCGCGAGCACCGATATCTCGCGTTCGAATCGGCGAACGAGAGGCGGATGCGTCGTGGTGAGCCACTTCACCGCAACGGCTTCCCCACCGGGGGCGCGGCATAGGTAGACCTCCGCCATCGCCCCGCGACCAAGCAGTCGCTCGGGCAGGTAGTCCCCGATCTGTGCAGGAGTATCCTCACGCATCCCACCCAGCGTAGCCCGCGCGGGCCGATATCGCGCACCTCTGAGGTGGACCGCTCCGGCGCGCCGGGTGACGAGGTACCATGCGCCCTCATCCCGCCGCCCGCCCGTCCACTGCTCCCGCATCCGGCATGCTCGGCGGCCTGCGTCGCCGGGCCCGAACGGCAGCGTACGGGACCGCGACCGGGCGACTCCTGCCGCGGATCGCCCTCGGGACCGACACGCGACGCCCGACCGTGGTGCTTGGTGCGGGGGAAGTGCGAGCCGAGATCACCGACACATGGTCCCTCATCGGCTGGGATCCCGTCAGGGTTGTCGTCGGCCTCGATCCGGACGACCCGCTCACGGTGGCACTCTCCCCCGGTGCAGAAGCCGTTCTGGGCGTGGCGCCCGGAACGCGTTCCGGGCCCCGGTGGCGCGGACATGCGACCGCCACCGACCCGCTCGGACTTCTTCTGCTGAAGGTGGAGGGCACTTGGGAAGCGGCGGGTCGGGTCGTGCACCTGCTCCGAGCGACCGATGCGGAGAGTCACCTGTTGCGCAGCCGCCAGGCCTGGGCGCGTCGAAGCCGTGGCGGTGCAGCCGACCCCATCGAGTCCGTCGCGTGGACGGTCCCTCGTCCCATCGGACTCGTGACCACCGCACAGGGCGAAGACGAGCATATCTTTCCGGCCGACCTCTGCGGATCGCTGGGTGGCGGTGTCTTCGCGATGGGCCTCGGGCCGGGCTCGGCCAGCCTCGCCGCGATCGAGGACAGCCGACAGTTCACATGGAGCACGGTCGATGCATCCGCGGGTCGCTCTGCACACGACCTCCGGATCGGCCATCGGCGTCGGACGCCCGGCGCTCTCTCCGCGGACGTCCGGCACTTCAAGCGCAGTCCGGAACTGGACCTGCCGCTGCCCATGTGGGCATTGCGCGCCTCGGAGCTCTCCCTTGTCGAGGTGCGTCGCGGCGACCGTGCGGTCGTGCTTGCCCGGGTCATCAAGACGACTCGCATCCGGAACGCCGAGGTACTGGCACACCTCCACCGCGACGCCCTGGCATGGCGACAGGCCGCGGGCTGGGCAACGAAGGTGCTCGGGGACTGAGGGGCGGTCAGCGCTGCTCGTCCATCATCAGCCAGAGCCGGGCGAACCCGGGCTGCCGCCGAAAGCTGCCCGCCATAGCGCCAGGCAGACCCTCGAGCAGGTCCCGGGCAATGCCCGCCGCCTCCCGGCGAGCCGCCTCGGCTTCCTGGACCGGGGCCACCTCCGCCAGCAGCAGCAGGGCCTTGAGCGCCCGCACGCGGAAACCGCGCGTCCGCGCCACCCGGGCGGCGTCACGCAGCAGTGGAACCGCTTCGTCGATGTGTCCGACCGCGACCCATGCCGCCGCCATGTTCAACTGCACCTGGGTGCGCCGTGGGAGTGGCAGCGCTCCCACACTTCCGTCGAGATCGGTGAGGATTCCTTCTGCGCGGGTGATGTTGTCCGTACCCGCCAGGGCCCGCGCCATCGTGGCGCGCAGGGCGGGGGTGTACAGCTCCGGGTCAACGGTGCGGGCCGACCGCAGCCCTGCCTTCAGATGATCGAGGGCCGGCTCGGGCTGCCCTCTGCGCAGGCACAGCCGTGCACAGAAGTAGCGGGTGGGCGCTGCATCTGCGTTCGATTCACTGGCCTCGCAGAGCTCCAGGCTTCGTGTGAGTTCATCGGCTGCCTTCGTCAGGTCGCCGACCTCGAGCCACGCCACTCCGCGCACCCGGTGGAGGAAGCTTTCCGCATTGCGGTACAGCACGTCACTGGCCTGGGCGATCCCCTCGGTCGATTTGTCGATCGCGCCCGCGAAGTCTCCCTGCCACGTGAGAAGCTCCGCGAGATTACCGAGCACCACGGCCCCGCTCACCTTGTTGCGGAGGCGCCGCAGCAGCGTGCCAGCCTCCGTCAGGCTTGCGGTCGCCTGCGCGAGTTCTCCTCTCGAGGCATAGACGGCCCCCTGGCTCACCAGGATCTCCGCCCGCGCTGGCTCCAGCGCCGGTCCCGTCGCGCTCAGCAGCCCCTGGCTTGCGAGGCGTTCGCAGGCATCGACGTCACCGTCTTCCCATGCAAAGGTCGCGAGGCGGTTGAGCGCCCCGATGATCGTGACGCGGTCATTGTTCGCCCGGGCGTGCCCGAGAACGTCCCGGACCAGGCCCTCCGCCAGACCCCGCTCGCCGAGGCGCCGCATCACGGTTCCCAGTTCCAGACCTGCACGGGCCGCGACACCGGGATCTTCCGCTGTCAAGGCCGCATCCCGCAGCGCTGTCAGGCTCTCTCGGGCTTCGGGCCACTGCCCCTTGTTGTAGGCCACCGCCGCACGGACGCGCAGGAGGTCTCGGCGCAGGCGCGCCTGATCATCCGCCGCAAGGCCCGCAGATGCATGGGGCTCCAAGCCCGCAGCCCGCGCGGCCAGCTTGCTCGCCTCTCCCAGCAGGGAGCGTTCCCACATCCCCACGGCCGCCCGGG
>JAYYRS010000290.1:0-5903 GCA_036126975.1 Myxococcota bacterium | reverse complement strand
GCCGCCACCGGGTCCCCCGGGACCGCCATTGGCGCTTTGCGAAGGAGCATTTGGCGGGCCCCCACCG
Organism: Myxococcota bacterium; assembly: GCA_036126975.1. Lineage (GTDB taxonomy): Bacteria > Myxococcota_A > UBA796 > UBA796 > UBA2385 > JAYYRS01. The sequence goes on along the minus strand of JAYYRS010000290.1, from coordinate 5,836 downwards.
CCCGGGCCGCCCTTGGCGTCATCGGGAGGGGAAGGGCAGCCCACCAGCAGGGCCAGCATGGGGAGCAGGTGACGAATCGACATGAGGATCTCCATTGAGCGGATTCAACCACGGTCAGGTTCGGGGGGCAACGGCTCAGGCGCATGCGCATGTGCTGCCCTCGCCAGCCGGTCATTGATGGCATCTCCAAGACCGCCCTTCCGGGCGCGCTCTGCAACGAGCATGTCCACTCCCAGCCCGTCAAGACGGCGAAGCTCGGCATAGAGCCGCCGGGCATGCGCGGCGGGCGGGCCGGCTCGCAGCGTCTCCACCCGAAGCCCCTCCGCTTCCAGCCGAGCACGCTCGGCCCCGACATCGTCGCAGAGTCGGAGCGCGGTGTGCGGCGCGTAGTGCGACGCCAGCGTCCCTGGCGCTCGTGTCGTCCCTCCCCGCCGGATCGGTCCGAGCTGGGCCTCGAGGGCGGCGCATGGCACACCGCCGGGACGCAGCAGGGCCGGACTGTCCCCGCTGAGGTCGAGGATGGTGCTCTCGACTCCCACCTCACAGGCGCCACCGTCAACCACCGGTACGGAAGCACCGAATTCCGACCGCACATGTTCCGCAGTCGTCGGACTGACGCGGCCGAACCGGTTCGCCGAGGGCGCCGCGACACCTTCCCCGAGGGCCGCGATGAGCGCGCGCGCGACCGGATGGTCGGGAACGCGCAGGCCGACGGTATCCAGACCACCCGTGACCTCGTCCGGGACGCCATCGGCACGGGGAAGGACCAGTGTCAGGGGACCCGGCCACCATTGCGCAGCGATCTCCGGGGCGCGGCGAGCGAGCGGGCCGTCCAGACGAGCCCAGCGGCCGAGCCATCCGGCCTCGGCGAGATGAACGATGAGGGGGTGGTCTACCGGGCGACCTTTCTGCGCGAATATGCGACGGACCGCCAGGGGATCCCGCGCCCGCGCTCCAAGCCCGTAGACCGTCTCTGTTGGGAACGCGACGAGCTCGCCTGCCTGGAGCAGGTGGGTGGCGTCATCGATGCTGCATCCAGGTTCTGACACGGGACCCTCAGTACGGGAGACGCCAGGCGGACACGCCAAATGGGGTGACGCCCACCAGCAGCGCCCCGCTCACGACCCAGGACTCCACGTCTGTCAGCCGCCACTCGATGCTCCCCTTCTCGTCGATCCCGAGGAGACCGATATCGGTGTAGAGCACGGTCCCGTTCTCCCGGTTCTCGGCGTGCCGGACGGGAACCGGAAGCTCCAGGGTGCCCCCGCCGACCTTGGCGCTCGCCTGGAGGCGACGGTCGCCTGCAAGCCGCCACGGTCCGGGGTCGACGGCCGGAACAGGGCGATACCGCGGTGCCTCGATGGGGTACACGCCCGCCGAGTCCGACAGTTGCCCGCCCCACTCGACGGTGCCCTTTTCCATCACTACGGCGCCGACCTCACCCCCGCTCCGTACCTCGATCCGGCCGCTCCGGAGCACGCGCAGATGGCTGATCGGCCCGCCGAGCGGGACCCGCTCGACACGATAGGCGTTGAAGGGCCCCCGCAGCACATCCCAGCCGGATCCAGCGACCCAGCTGCCATCGATGTCCAGGATCGGGCCGAACCCCGGGCCCGGGCCCTCCGACCATTCCGGAACGAGCTCTGGCGCCTGAGCGATGTCCGCCAGTGGGTCGGACTCTTCGAGCAACCACGCCTGGTCGAGCCGCACGCGCCGCGCGGAGATCCCGCCGTTCCGGCCACCCCGTACCCGACCGTTTGACTCCGTGTAGAAGACCGCGTCCTTCCATTCAGACACCTCTCCAGGCTGGGCCACGAGCAGGCTCCCCGCGCAGGGCAGCCCCGCGTCCCGGGCTGTCCGGACACGCGCCTCGAGGTGCGCAGCGACATCCGGATCCGAAGAGGCCAGGACGACCGTCCCCGCGCACGCCGGTGCGTAGGTGCCCGACGCCCAGGGCGCGAGGTCCATTCCGGGCGTCGGCCGTGCGTGGACGACGATCAGCCCGCCACCAGCAGCGAGTCGCGGCGACAGCTCGACCTGCGCCTCCTCGCGGGTGCGCACCGCACCCATCCGATTGTCGATGAAGGGCCGGAGCGCCTCGGCGCCGCCGGGCGGCTGCAGCGCCGTGATCAGCGCGGCATCTCCCTCCCGGACCGCCTGCTCTACGAGGGCATCCCGCTGGACCTTCGCCCTCCGCACACGGTCGTCTGGGAGACGCGACGGCGCGCTGCAGAGACGCGCCGTCTCCCGCCAGAGCATTGCGGCGAGGTCCTCTTCGGGCGCCGTCTCCGCGAGCCCGACGGGACATCCATCCTCGATCCGGACGGTGAGGCGGGCACCGTCGGCCCCCTCGACGATGACCACATCCATCTCATGCTGGACATCCGTTGCGCCCACGAATGGAAGCGGTATCTCCCTCGGCTCGTCGGATGCGTCATCGACGAGCAGAAGCGCGTCCGGGAAGAGGAGCGCGGCCCCCCGTTCGAAGGCGACCGAGTCGAGCAGCCGGCCGGGTCGCTCTCCTTTCCGGGCAAGCCCTCCGCCTGCAGACAGGACCGCCCAGTCAGTGGTTCCCACGAGCCCCTTGCGGTCCGTGTGGGACAGGACGAGCGGGTCGCCCACGGTGATCTGGTCCGGCATGAAGCTGAGCCTCCCGAGCCGCCGCAGCCGATTCCTTCCCACCCAGAGCCCGGCATCGTCGTCGACCAGTACGACGACCCGACCGTCCGCGTCCGTCGCGTATGCCGCAGGCGACTCCTGGAGCTCCTTCGGGCGGACATCTTCCAGCCCGGATGCCACGGCGACCGTGGCCAGCAGGGGCAGCAGCATGGATCCTCCGGGGCAGGCGTGCGGGGGGAGTGCACTCTTGAACGCGCCACGAGCGTCGTTCTATCCTCCGACCGCCGACCCGGCCTCGTCCGGGCCTGCGGAGAAGCCATGACCCTCTCGCACGCGGTCCCGACAGCAGCTGCCCTGTCGCTCCTCCTTGCTCCCGCCTGCTCCGGCCGGGGTGACTCTGGCGACTTCTCCCGTGGCCTCGGGGGCGGGAGCGGCACGGACGGAGGGGATGACACCGCCGGCCTGTCCGACGACGAGTGCCCGGCGGGCATGCTCGAACTCCAAGGCGGCGCCTACAGCCTCGGTGAACGCAATCCCGACAACGCCGAGACGTGGTCCGGCACCATCATCCCCGTCACCACCGTCCGGCTCGAGCCCTACTGCGTCGATCGCTTCCCGCTGCCGGGTCGGGAAGGAGATGCCTGGCCCCAGGACGGACTCAGCTGGTCGCAGGTCGAGCAGCTGGCGGAGCTGTTGCCTCGGTATGGACGCCGGCTCTGCTCCGTGTCCGAACTGCTGTTCGCCGCTTCCGGGCCCGAGAACTGGCGGCTGCCGTACCACCCAAGCACCTACGAGGCGGGAATCTGCGACATCGAGGCAAACACGCCGTCCCCCATCGGGAGCCATCCCGACTGCGCAAGCCCCCTGGGAGCACGGGACTTCATGGTCCGGAGCTCCTGGGCGACACTCGACCCCTTCACCTACAGGGCGGTTCGCCCACAGTGGGACAATGACTTTCCCGGGGATGGCAGCTACGCGGTCTACGGAGGAACCTCGGCCCAGGACACCTTCTACGCGCCAAGCAACTACGGGATCCACTTCTACGGGCCCCGCGACCCCGCCTACACGACGGACGGACTCCGCACCTGTGCAGCGGTGGGCATTCCGCAACTGGCCGTGGATGACGCATGGGCAGCCCAGATGGCAGCCCTCGCAGAGACCCGGAGCTTCGCGACCTGGGTCGAGGGGCTCGCTGCCGGCGCCGGGCGGTCCTCCGCCGCCCCCGTGGCGGACAGAGACTGACCATCGCGCAGCGGGTCGGGTGGCCCCGCCTGCTGTGCTGGCGTACACTCCCCTCCTCGCCGCGAGGCAGCCCTGCTGGCCCCGCGAACCCATCTCTCGGAGCCCGTGCAATGACCGTCAACAAAGCCATCCTCATCGGCAATCTCGGCCAGGACCCCGAGATGCGTACGACCGGCAGCGGCACCACCGTCGCCAACCTGCGCCTCGCCACGACCGACCGGCGCAAGGATCGCGACGGCAACTGGACCGACCACACCGAATGGCACTCGGTCGTCGTCTTCGGCCGCACGGCAGAGAACGTTGCTCGCTTCTGCAAGAAGGGCAAGCAGCTGTTCATCGAAGGCCGCATCCAGACACGGAAGTGGCAGGACAAGGACGGTCGGGATCGCTGGTCCACGGAGATCGTCGCTGACAACGTCCGCTTCCTCAGCAGCCGCGGCGACGGCGGCGGCGGTGGCGGCAGCTACGGCGGCGGCGGCGGCGGCGGCGGCTACGGCGGCGGCGGCGGCGGCGGCGGCTACGGCGGAGGCAACTCCGGTGGCGGCGGCAACTCCGGCGGCGGCGACCTGCCCTACCAGGACGACGACATCCCGTTCTAGCCGGCCCCGTCCGGCAGCGCGCAACCGGCGCCGGGCAGACCGGTCGCTCCCTGCCTACGGACCATCACAGGGTCCGGGCTCACGGGTCGTGCAGGCATCCTCGACGGGGTCTCCGCGAAGGCGGGCTTCGATCCAGGAGAGCTGGAGTGGCAGGCTCTCGACTGCCGCGCCGACATGGTCGGCACCCGCGCACTCCACATGCTGGACGGTGTAGCCCTGGTCGCACATGGGCTGTACATCTGCCCGCGCGGAGGGCGCCCACGCGAGGTCGTCGTCCTCTCCTGTCACCAGCAGCACCGCTGCCGCAGACGCGTACGGGACCGGGCTGCGGACGATCGAACTCTCCTCCAGATAGCACTCCCAGGGGTCCAGCTCGTCCCAGTCGCCTGCAGTCAAGGCCGCCACGTAGTCCTCCTGCCAGACGTCCGACACCTCGTCCACACCCGTTGCGACCTGCCCGAAGTCCTCGCACAGGGTGTCCATGGCGGTGGGAAGCACTGCATCGAAGGGTGCCTGCAGGACCTCACCGAGGTCCGCCCCGGCCTGGTACCAGCGGGCCGCCGCCACGAGCGCCCCCGCAAGCCCCGTCGTGGTCTGGCTGAACTCGGTCACCCCACGCACCGACAGCGCCTTCAGATCCGTGGGGGGGATGGTCGCCACGACGGCCATCGGTGCCACGTCCGGCGCGTAGCCTGCAGCGTAGCGGTCCGCGAAGAGCGCGGCGTGGCCCCCCTGGCTTGCGCCCCAGGCCACGATCCGTCCCGGATCCGGAGATGCGAGCAGGCCCAGGTCGTCCCGGAGCGCGATGGTGGCCCGCGCCATGTCCAGGCTGGCCAGGGCCGTCGGCTCCGCGACCGCCCACGGATGCGGCCGGTCGGATCCGACGCCCCAACCGTTCATGCCGATGTAGTCCGGCGCAGCGACGACGTAGCCCTGCGATGCAAGGAGGACAGGGAGTGCAGCCCCCGCGAGCCCGATGGCCGTTGGCGCACACGCATCCGAGAAGCCGACCGTCGGGTGGGTCCAGAGCAACATCGGGAGCCGTTGGGGCTCCCGGACATCGGGAAAGGCCGCGTACCCGGTGACCTCGATGAGATCACCGCGATCCTGGGTCGTGTACCGGACCTTGTAGAGCAGGACGCCGTATGGAACGGGCGTGAAATCCCCGTAGCCCTGGCCGGTGAGCAACGCATCGATGGTGCCTGCAGGCAGGGAGAACGTCGTGTCCTGTTCGTGGGCCACGACCCGCCCGACCTCCCCGAGCGGCACCCAGCCGTAGTCCGGCCCCCCACAGCCTGACGCTGGCAGCGCTGGCAGTCCGCCTCGGGTCGCAGGTCCATCCTGTTCCTCCACTTGCGGCACGGACGCGCCCATGC
>JAYYRS010000289.1:0-8621 GCA_036126975.1 Myxococcota bacterium | reverse complement strand
GGTGACATCACCGTCCAGGTCGACGACAGCCAGGGCCCGCTGGCCAACGGGATCATCGCGGGCGCCGTCGTGAACGTCGGCACCTGGGAGACGAGCGGCGTCCTGAAGCTGACCACGGCACGAAAGTTCTTCCACCCCGGCGAGGGCCGGACCCTTGCCAATGGATACGGCCTCCAGGTCCTCCCCGGCTCGGGCATCAATGCCACCATCACCAAGGACGTTCTGTCCGACGTCGGTGCCGACCTCCGGACGATGATCACGGACGACGAGGGCAACCTCGCCCGGCTTCGGCTCGAGGCCGAGCTGGACCTCGAGACGAACGAGATCGATGGCAAGGGCACCCTGTCCCTCGCGCGAGAGTTCACGGTCGCCGAGAACCTCGCCGGCCAGGGCTGGGAAGCCCGCATCCTGCGCGGCACGAAGGCCACCGGCCACATCGAGGACGATGCGTTCACGAAGGTCTCGGGTCTCATCAAGTCCGGACTGTTCGACGAGGAGGGCAAGTTCGTCGAGGTCGTTGGTGATGGCGAGTGGGAGACCGCGGATGGTCTGTTCGACATCGTCGGCACCGTGACCGTCACCCGGGAGAAGGTCCTCGCGGACAGCGGTGAAGACGGCTGGCAGATCGCCCTGACTCCCGGCAAGACCACGGCACAGGCGACCATCGAGGACGACGTCTTCCAGGGAATCAGCGGGACCATCTCGACGATGGTCCGCCGCGCGGGGAAGAAATTCGCGAAGCTCGCGCTCGAGGGCTCCTGGAACGAGACGGAGGGCTTCAAGGGGGAGGGCGAAGCCAAGCTGCTGGTCGACATCGACGTGGCGAGGACCGGGTCCTACCATCTGTGGGTGACCAAGGGCTCCGGGGCCCGGATCGCACTCGAGAACGAGACCATCACCAAGATCGGTGGAAAGATCCCGATGCGTCTCGACAAGAACGGGACGCCCTTCATCAAGGGCAAGGTCGACGGCACCTACGAGCTCGAGGAGAAGCTGCTGTCCGGGAAGGGCAACGCACAGGTCCTCATCGAAGAGGAGCTCGGCCGGATGGGCGACGACCAGCTCTGGCTGGCCAAGGGCGGTGGCGCCACCGTGAAGATCGTCGACAACGAGCTGACGCGGCTCGGCGGCCAGCTGAACCTCAGCGTCCGCGATGGCGAGGGGGAGTACGCCAAGATTGCGCTCAAGGGCGAATTCGACGCCAAGACCGACACCGGGTTCTCCGGGTCCGGCGGTCTGACCGTCACCCGGGAAAACCAGCTCTATGCGCTGGACGGCTACTCCTTCTGGCTCAAGAAGGGCGGAGGTGCCGTCGCACACATCACGAACAACAACCTCGACAAAATCGACGGCCAGATTCCGTTCATGGTCAAGGACGGGGGAACCGAGGCGCTGATCGAGGGGAGCGTGGACGGCGTCTACGATCCCGCGACCGGGCATGTCACGGGCGACGGGGCCGTCTACCTCGGACGCGACCTCTCCTACGACCTGGGCTCCGGCGTCGAGCTCCGGCTGAAGAAGGGTTCCGGTGGCAGGGCGGAGGTCCGGGACAGCCAGCTGGAGAACCTGGGAGGGACGCTCATCGCCGAGGTCTGGAAGGACGGCGAGGGCCTCGTCAAGCTGGAGGCCGAGGGCACCTACAACGTCGTCCACAACACCCTCACCCGACTCGAGGGCACCGCCACGCTGCTCAAGCCGATCGAGGTCGCGGACGGCGACGTGATCATCAAGGATGTGATCGGGCACGCCGCGCTCGAGAACAACCAGCTGACCGAGGTGGCCGGTACAGGAACGATCGTGGTCGCGGCCCTCAATGACATGGAGGGCGTCTTCGAGGTCGAGTGGTCGAGCGTCGGGGGCGTCGAGAAGTATGCCGGCCGTGGCTGGCTCAACTTCACGCTGATCGACAAGGACCCCGAAACCGGCCGCGGCATGGACGGACAGGTCTTCGCTGAGCTCAGCTCAGGGGGCGACTTCGAGGCGGCCGGCCAGGTGAACTACGCCCTGACCGAGGCCATCGGCGGGAAGCTCCAGGTGTCCGTCGACAAGAGCCTGGACCCGCTCCTCTACGGCGACATGGTCGTGGACTCCAACCTCGTCGACGCCCGGAAGCTCTTCGGGATCGAGCAGGACATCGTCCCGGAGAACTCCGTACCCCTCGGCATTCCCGGGCTCGCACTGTTCTACGGGATGCGCGCCGGCATGGGCATGAACGTGGACGCGCTCCACCTCGACGCCCGGATCGCCATCGGGAACTGGCGGCCGCTGTCCGAGGATGCGCCGGTACCCTCCTTCGAGACCGCCTTCCATGTCGGCTGGGGCATGGACCTCAAGGCCATGGTCGCGCCGTACCTCGGGATCGGTGGCGAGGTCTACATGGCGAGCGCACAGATGGGTGCACGCGGAGAGGTCAGCCTCGATGCGCCCATCGAGGTGCGAACGGGTGGGATGCTCAAGGGAGACCGGGGCGGGTTCTACGGAGAGCTGGCAGTCGGTGTCGGGTTCGCCGCCGACGTCAACCTCGCCGTCGTGCCCTACATCAAGGGGGACGTGACGGGAATGCTCGAGTTCGAAGAGGACCTGGACCGCTTCGAGCAGCCGCTCGGACAGCTTTTCAGCTTCGAGTGGGGCGGGCGGTACATCTTCGGCGACACGACCCGGAAGGAGAACGCCCCCATCCGCAGGATGGACATCCCCAGCCCCAAGATGAAGCAGACCAAGTTCGAGGGCAAGCCCGACCTCGGCATCGGCAACGGGGGCGGCAGCGCCAGCAACAAGAAGGGCGGTCCGCGGATCGAGAGTGGCAGCGAGATCGCCGCCGGACGGCGGCTGGGTGGGCACGGCGACATGGACGGCGTGATGGGTACGCTCAACGATGTCGTCGACGTCATCGAGGCCCTCGCGGCGGCGGGAAAGCTGTCCAGTCACATCGCGAGCGCTCTCACGGCGCTGGCGCTCTTTGGACCCCCAGGCCTCATCGTCCACGTGGTCTGGCGGATCTACAAGGGCGAGCTCAAATGGGAGGAGCTCAAGGAGAGCGTCAAGCAGCTCATCGACGGCATCAAGGCCGCCGGCGACCTGCTCGAGAAGCATCTTCCAGGCTGGTGGAACAGCGTCAGCGAGGTCCTCAGCGGCGGTCCCCCCGGGCTGCTGGATGCGCTCTTCGGCGCCGACGACCGGATGCGGGATGCAGTCCGAGACGGCGACCACACCGTGGTGGAGCAGGAGTTCGCCTACGCACTCCATGTCGAGATGGTCCGCGTGATGAAGGGCGGCTGGTTCTCTACAGCGGACGCCAACTGCATCGGGATGGTGTTCGAGGAGGCAGGACGGCGGGGGCATCTCGGGCGGATGGTGGACGAGCTCGGTGGCCCGGACGAGTTCCTGGACGGCTGGTTCAGCTTCTTTGATGACGCCGCCATCAAGCGCGCCTTCGACCGCTACGGGATCCGCTACTGAGCGGACTCCGTCCCGAAGGGCCACGGGGAGGGCACGACACCATGCAGCACACGGACCAGACCGGGGCGGCGCCGGACACCGTCGTCGCCGAATTCATCGCCGCAGCCCAGGCGTCCGACGAGGCCCGGGGCAAGGCCGTGTGCACCGGAGCGGGGTGGCAGGACGGAGACGACCCCGTCCGAGGACTGTTCCTCGCAATCTCCCGGCGGGGCCTCCAGGTCGACACCATCGGAGCGGCCCACCGGTTCGGTTCGAGGGCAGCGCAGCGGGTCGCCCTGTCCCATGCACGCGCGCCCCGTCCGCTCGGCGACCTGTGTTTCCTCCTCGAGAGAACGGAAAGGGAGTGGCGCATCGCTGGCGCCACCAAGGTCTCGGACCTCGCCGCCCTGTTCCTGTGGGGGCGGATCGGAGCGGCACCGTCGTGGCGGACCCTTCCACCCGACGACGTGGCCGAGGCCTGGGCCCAGCCGATCACCCAGGCCCTGCAGCAGGGTGATGCGCCGCGACTGGATACCGGCACGGAACTGCTGTCGCGACGGATTGCACCCGACCAGGTTCGCGTGGAGATGATCGACGCCATCACGCTCGCTGGTGCCGACCGCTCCGCCGTGGGGTGGCGGTTCACGACGCCCGACGACAGTCTCGGTCATGACGCCTGGGTCGTTCTCGACATGACCGCTTCTCCACCCTCCCCCGTGGCGTGTGTCGAGCATCTGGACCTCGAGAGCATGGTCAGCGGACTCAATCTCGCGTGGCCGTTCGAGGATCCTTCCGCCCCGGGCGTGGCGCTGACCGAACAGCAGCGGCCGACCGATCCCGCAGCCGCAGCATCGATCCTCGAGGGCCTCCTCCGCCGCTCGTTCTCGAAGGACGGCGTGGACCTCGAGGCGGACACTCCGGACGCCGAGCGGGCCCGCGAGCTGCTCCGCCACGTCCAGAGAATCGTTCCGCGTGGACAGACCGCTCCGGCACCGCGCGCGGCAGCCCAGCAACTCGTCCTCCCTCCCGCGCTCCAGGCCTCGGTCGCGTCGAGCATCCAGCGACTGGTCGATGAGGGCGTCGCTGGCCCCGGGGGACTCGTGATCGACAAGACCTTCATCGAGCGCCATGGCGGTGCGCTGGTGGGTGGCCTGTTCGCATCGATGCTCGGTGATGCGCTGCCGCCCGCCGTGGAGCTGACCGTTCCAGTAGACCGACCTGCACCTGGCGGCCCCGACACCATCCGCGTCACGGCGCGCCCACGAGAGCTGCTCGACCAGCTCCTGGCGGAGGGCGAATGACGGGAGCGCGGGCCTCTTGCGCAGCGGCCCGGACGATGGACGCACCCCACGTGCAGCGGTAGTGCTCCCCATGCCCCGCTGGTCCCGCCTCAGCCGTCACCTCCCGATCCGCCCCCGTCGGAGGGGACCGGCCTTGGTCATCGAGCTGTTGACCGACCGGACGGGCGACGGGCCCATGGCCCTGCCCGGCCAGACCGTCACCGTGTCCGTGAAGGCCGACCTCGCCGACGGAAGGGAGCTGGATCTGCCCTCCCTGTCCGGGGAGCAGCGGTTCATCCTGGGCGCCGGCTCGGTGATCCGCGGTCTCGAGCATGCACTCCGCGGCATGCGTTGTGGCGGAAGCCGCGCGGTGCGCCTCCCTGCCGCGCTCGCATTCGGGGCGCACGGGGTGGCCGGGGTCGTTCCCCCTGGAGCGTCACTCAAGTTGGAGTTACGACTGCTGGCCGCCGACCCCACGCCCCCCCACCCCGTGGGATAGTCTCCCGGCCTGAACCCGAGGCGCTTCCCGATGCTCGCGCTCCTTGCAGCCATCACCATGGCGTTTGCGCAGGACCCGGCCGAGGTCCGGGTCTGGCACGCCTACCGCGGAGAGGAGCGGGCCGCATTGGAGGCCGTCCTCGAGCGATGGGATGCCGCGCATCCGGAAGCCACGGTCGCCCCGCTCGCCATCCCCTACGATGGCTTCAAGTCGAAGATCGAAGCGGCGGTACCCCGGGGGAACGGACCGGACCTCTTCGTCGCCGCCCACGAGGGCGTGGGGCAGTGGGCGCGCAGCGGAATCGTGGCGCCCTTTCCCGCTCCTCCGCCCGGGCTGCATCCCGCCACCATCGAAGCGGTGACCTTCGAAGGCGACGTGTACGGCGTCCCCCTCGCCTACAAGTGCCTCGCACTGTTCTACAACAGGGCCCTCCTCCCGACGCCCCCCACGACCACCGACGAGCTGGAGGCGCTCGCCACCCGGTTCCCCGAGGAGGACCGGTTCGCGGTCGCGTGGCAGGCCACCGAACCTTTCTTCCACATGCCCTGGATGCATGGATTCGGAGGTGCCGTCTTCTCGGGCGAGCGCGTCGCACTCGACCAGCCCGGAAACGCCGAGGCGCTGGCCTGGGTCCAGGGCCTCCTGGATGAAAAGGTTCTTCCTGAGGAGCCGACGGGCGCGTTGATCACGCAGCTGTTCAACGAGGGCTTGGCCGCCACCGTGGTGAACGGGCCGTGGTTCCTCGGCGAGATCGATCCAGCGATCGACTTCGGCGTTGCGCCCCTGCCGACCGTGAGTGCGACCGGCCAGCCTGCGGCGCCCTTCCTGACGGTGGACGCCGTGATGCTTTCGGGGCATGCGACGCATCCGGAGCTCGGGGCCGACCTCGCCCGCTTCATCGCCAGTCATGACGCTGCGCTGACGCGCGCGGTCGAGGGGCGGCAGTCTGTCGCGACGCTCTCCGCCTACGATGACCCACGCGTGCGGGATGACCCCCAGCTCGGCGCCTTCCGGGCCCAGCTCGACGCGACGGTGCCCATGCCGAACCGCCCGGAGATGGCGGCGACGTGGGAGCCCATGGCGCGGGCACTCCGGCGGGTGACCCGCGGTGCCCTGGAGCCTGCGGCTGCGGTGACGGCATCCCAACGCGAGTACGACATCGTGACGCGTCCGCCGCCGCCAGAGGCCGACGGCCGGCCGTACCTCGCGCTGGCGGCGCTGATGCTGGTCGGGGGCCTCGGCTATGTGGGCATGCAGGGATGGCGACGGCGCCAGGAGATGCGGCAGCATCGCTTCGCCTACGCGACCGTACTGCCGGCCGCGCTCGCCATGGGCGTGCTCGTGGTGCTGCCCTTCATCGTCGGCGCTGCGGTGTCGTTGTTCGCGCACCGGGACGGGCAGTTCACCTTCGTGGGGCTCGCCAACTTCCTGGACATCGTCCTCGCACGCGACTGGGCACCGTCGAATCCGCTGAGCTTCTACTTCACGCTGCTCGTGACCGTCGGCTGGACCGCGGCAAACGTCGTGCTGCATGTGGGGATCGGGGTCTTCCTCGCCATGCTGCTGCGCGAGCCGTGGCTGCGACTCCGGGGCGTGTACCGCGTCATCCTCATCCTTCCCTGGGCCGTGCCGAACTACATCACGGCCCTGATCTGGAAGGGCATGTTCCATCGACAGTTCGGCGCGATCAACGGCCTGCTGGTTACGCTCGGGCTTGAGCCGGTGAGCTGGTTCTCCCAGTTCAGCACCGCGTTCGCCGCCAACCTCGCGACCAATACATGGCTGGGCTTCCCCTTCATGATGGTGGTCACGCTCGGTGCGCTGCAGGCGATCCCGCGGGAGCTGGAGCAGGCGGCCGAGGTGGACGGCGCGACCGGGCTCCAGCGTTTCCGCCACGTGACGCTGCCGCTGCTGCGACCAGCGCTGCTGCCGGCCATCGTGCTCGGCAGCGTGTGGACCTTCAACATGTTCAACATCATCTACCTGGTGAGCGGCGGCGAGCCGGACGGCGCCAGCGAGATCCTGATCTCCGAGGCCTATCGGTGGGCCTTCACGCGGGGCCATCGATACGGCTACGCCGCTGCGTACGCGGTACTCATCTTCCTCGTGCTGCTGGTCTACAGCCGCATGTCGAACCGGGTACTGGGCAAGAAGGTCCTGTAGAGATCGCTCGACCCACCGCTGCGGGGCGCCTCAATCCGCCCATGGACACTCGCCGGTGTAGACCATGTCGCAGTCAGAGGCGAGGCCGTCTTCGTCGTCGCAGGTCGCGCCCTCGACCGCACGGAGGCAGTCATCGGCCTTGTAGGGGTCATAGGCACAGCCCAGGACCCACGCGTCCATCCAGTCAGCGTATTGCGCTTCGCACGAAGCGGTGTCGTCAAACAGCGGCATGGCGTCTCCCTGGCAGCGCATCAACAACGCGCACTGCGCGACGATGAAGTCCTCCGTGAAGCGCTCTTCCTTCAGACAGCCGGGAAGCAGCAGAAGCAGGATGACGGCACGCATGGGACCTCCGACGTGGGCAGCGTAGCCGTCGGCCCGATGCGACGCATCACGCGGTACGGTTCGAAGCAGACCCGGGGTGTCCGATGCGTGGTTTCTCCTTCCTGCTGATTCCCATCGTCTCCGGCTGTTCGCGCGCGCCCGCGGCGCCGGAGCCCGCATCGACGGCGGACAGCGGAGCGTTCGACAGCGGTCCCGAAGGAGCTGGGCCCTTCTCGGGGCACACCCTGCTGGAGCCCGGACGGGTCTACAACACGGCGCACCGCGGCGGGGCCGCGCTCTGGCCCGAGCACAGCCTGCTGGCATTCCAGGGAGCGTCCGACGTGGGCGCCGATGTGCTGGAGGTTGACATCCATGCGACGGAAGACGGTCGGATTGTCGTGATCCATGACGCCACCGTGGACCGGACGACGGATGGAACCGGGGCAGTCAAGGCGATGGACTTCGATACGCTCCGCGCACTCGATGCCGCCTACCGGTTCAGCCCGGATGGGGGACAGACCCATCCCCACCGCGGGCAGGGCGTACAGGTGCCCACCCTGGAGGAGGTGCTCACGGCCCATCCCGAGGCGCTGTTCAACATCGAGATCAAGCAGCAATCCCCCTCCATCGTCGCGGAGACCGTCGCGCTCATCGAAGCGGCAGGACTGGAGGACCAGGTCGTGCTGAGCAGCTTCCACGACCACGTGACCCGCGAGGTGCGCGCGTCTGCGCCGTCGATGCTGACGGCGCTGGGCACGATCGAGGGCATGGACCTCTACAGCCTGCAGCCCGACAACGAGGCCGCGTACGCACCGCCGTCTCCGTTCTTCGCCGCTCCCGTGGAGTACGCCGGGCTGGAAATGACCAGGGAGCTGATCGACAAGGCCCACCGGGTCGGCGTCCGGGTGCACGCGTGG
>JAYYRS010000288.1:0-10747 GCA_036126975.1 Myxococcota bacterium | reverse complement strand
AGAGTGCGACGGAGACGTAGCTGGGGTCCGAGAAATCGAGGGAAGGGAGCGCCGACAGCGGGACCGGGGACTCGTAGTCGCTCGTCCGGAAGGCCGCGAGATGTCGGAAGAAGTGGGTCGACGCCCCGTTCACGAACAGGTCCGAGCCGGTCAGCAGGTTGCTGTAGGGAGCGTCCGTGGCGAGCATGCTGCGGACCCGTTCGTCGATGTCGGCTGCCAGTGCGGTCTCGATCTGTTCCTCCACATCGCCGCCGAAGCACCACATGAGGTCCGGACCGCATCCGCAGCCCGCGTCTCGCTGGGCATCCTCGGTCGAGCAGTCGGTGCCCGTCGGCGACACGGCGGCGGTCTGGGCGTCCAGCGCGCAGACCTGGATCGGCTGGCTCGGATCCCAGTACGGCGTGACCCAGACCCAGCCTTCCGAGATGCTTCCATCGCCGTTGTCCTGCCACGACAGCGGGACGTTTTGCGCGTCGGCATCGGCCTCCATGACACCGCAGTGCACCTGGGTCTGACCCCGGAGGATCCGGGCCCGATTGCCCACGAAGTAGATGCCGTTCCGCCGGCCCATCCGTCGGTTGTTGAGCAGGGTCAGCTCGAGCTGGTTCCAGAAACGCTCCCGATGGCGCTCGATCGCGGTCTCGACGAAGCCGTCGCTGGCCAGCCATGCATCGAGGGTGGCGTCATCCAGCTCGCCCGCGGCTTCGATCGCGCCGAGCTCGTCGGCGGAGGGGACGACACCGCGCACGTCGAGCGAGACGGCACGGGCGTAGGCGTGGAGGTCTCCGCTGGACGCGTCGTTCCAGGGCGCGTCGGCGCCGAGGAGCAGCATGAGAGACAGACCGAGGGCGGCGTTGCCGGGCTTCATGGGAACCCTCCATGCTTCCAGGCACGAATCGTGACGATGTCCGGATCCGAGAGACGGTCATCCCCGAGGGGCATCTCCCCAGAGTTTACATACTCGAGGATGGCGTCGATGCGGATCCGCCAGTCATCGGAGGTCACGAGGCGGGTCGCGGTGTCGCCGCCGTGGCACGACAGGCAACTTGCCTGGTTGATCTCTTCGACGTCTGCCCATGTCACGTCCGGCAGGCTGCCCACCCAGAGGTTGTGTTGGTCGAGCTGGTCGCCGAGCTCGCTCTCCATGAAGATGCGAAGGACACCGTCTCCGGCCTCGAGCCGCTCCGGGTCGAGCCGGGCGCGCCAGGGGTCACCGAGCACCTCGACGGGCGTGTCTCCGACATGGACGGAGAGCGCCGTGACCGATGCCGGATCGCTCGGCAGGAGGAGCACCTCCTCGGTCACCTCGAGGGGAACGGGAAGTGCGGGGATCACGACGGGGCGACCCACGGAGTGCCGCAGCAGCTGGCCATCGGTCGCCTCGAGGAGGCGTCCCTCCGCGTCGCTGCCGAGCACGCCGGTCGTGTCCATGGTGTGGTGCCAGAGGACCCGGTCCTGGAGCTGGTAGGCGCCACGCGCGCCGATGAGCCAGGGGCCGGGTGGCTCGAACGCGATGATGGGCTCGGGGAGCGAGACAGGCACTCCGGCGCCGGGCTCCATCCACACCGAGGGGGTGCCGTCGATGAGCGTCCACAGCATGCCGGTGTCGTCAACGGCAAGGTCGGAGATCGGACCGGGTGCCATGGATTCGACCTCGAAACGTCCGGCGTCACGGCGGAGCACCACGAGGTCGGGCGTGGCGAGGTAGAGGTGGGTCTCCGAGGCTGCGTACGCGGAAATCACGTCGGTGGCGTCGACCACGACTTCGACGATCGCTGCGCCACGAACCTCGAAGAGCCGTCCCGCGCCCGACAACCATGTGGTCCCGCCCGTGCGGCGCATGTCGGTGACGGGGACGGGCAGCCCGAGGTCGAGAGGGCGGAGGGAACGGTCGTCGACCTCGATGAGCGTGTCATCGAGCCGTACCCATGGCAGATGGTCGGTCGCAACGGCATCGACCGCGGCGGCAGGGCCCAGCGGCAGCACGAGCTGCAGGGCTTCATCCAGCCAGAAGGCTTCTCCGTCGCGCAGACACACCAGCTGATGGGGGCGGGCGGCGGCGGCCGCCTCGCAGTCCGAGACCCGCTCGGTCAAGGGGATGAAGTCGAGGATGTCGGGCGTCGCCGCCGGTGACGCTGGCCCGTCCGACGCCGTGTCGCCGGGTGCGTCGCCCGGCGGCGCGGCCGCGGGGGGGGCGCAGGCGGCCGCGATGAGCATCGCGGAGATGGCCTTCGGGAGGGGGCGGGACCTCGCCATGATCGCCGTCTCGCGGGTGGGTGGCAGGAAGTGCGGGATCTCAGGATAGCCGCCGGGGCGGCCTCACGGCCAGGGCATGATGTCGGGAGAGCAGAGTCCCGCGCGGATCGGGTGATTCGCCGCAGGCTCTGCAGGCTGGGTGGTCCACTTCGTATGTCGCCGGTGGGGGTGGGCCCCTTCATGAGACCGGTGCGGCATCCGTCCACAGTGGTCTGGATCTCACGGTCGGCGGCGCGGGCATCGTACCGAGCGGCCGGTCCGACACCGCGACGCTGGCGACCCTGGGATGCATCACGGCACTGTCTGCGCGCCACAGTCTCAGGAGCGTCAGGGCGGTCTGGGCATCCGCAGCGGACCATCGGGTTCCCTGCCTGTCGGCTCCGCTGGGGTTCCTGCTCGCGGACCGTTGTACTCCGTGTCGCATGAACCTCCCCCCATTGACCGGTGCTGTCGGGCTGGGTTTCGAGAAGGCGCGACCTGCAGGCCGCCGAAGTGGGTTCGTTGCTCGATCCATGGGTGTCGCCCTGAGAGCATCCCTTGGCGACGGTCCGTCCAGCGTGGCTGCTCTCATGTCCGGGGTCCAGTGCGGCGTGCGCATGCGATGGCCGATACGGTAGGCATGGCCCATGCCGCATTCGCAATCCGCCGCATCCTGCGGGTTGTTGCGGGTCGTCGCGACGGCCTGCGGCGGTCCGGTCGGCGGCGGTGGCGGGGCTGCGGTGGAGGGTCCCAGTCTGTCGATGTCCGGCGTCGCCCTCCGATCGATTCACCCGCCGATGTCCTCTCGCGAAACCCGTTCCCAACCGGACCCGCCATGATCAAAAGAGCATCCATCATCCTGGTCGCCGGAACGGCCATGCTGTCGTCCGCTCATGCGGCCCGGGGAGCGGCCACGGTCGCGCCCGGCTCGGTCCGGCATGCATTCGGCGTGGGCCTTGGTGTGCCGACCCTGCTGCATGTGGACTACCAAGGCTGGTTTCTCGAGCGGTCCTCCATTGAGGTCAATCTGACGCCGATGCTCGCGCACAACGTCCTTGTCGTCTCGTACAACCACCATCTGGAGCTCGCGCGGGGTGCGTCGTCATCCCACAATCTTCTGCTCTCGGGTGGCTACATGGGCGTGGCCAACTTCGGCTACACCTTCCAGGGCATCGGGGTCCGGGCTGGGTATGAGCACATCCGGCCATCGGTGGGGATCAGCGGCGTGATGGGCGCGTTCGTCACCCCGATGGGAAACGAGCAGCTCGGGTCGAGCCAACGGTTCCTGCCGCAACTCCAGGTGACGGTGTGGTTGCTTCGGAGGCGGGGCGAAGGACGCGCGACACGCGCTGCGGCCGGCTGAACCGGGTCTGCCGGACCGCCGCGGGCGAACCAGCAGATTCCAGGCGGATGTCAGCGCCGGCGCCGGGCGAGGCCCAGGAGGCCGAGCAGGGCCAGCAGCGGGTGCAGCGACGCACCCTGGACACTCGAGCACCCTGCGGTCTCGTCCTTCTCGCCCTCGGTCTGCGGATCGTCGGTTCCGAGTTCCTCCGATGCATCGTCGGCTTGAAGCGATGCGACCAGCGCCGCCTGTTCGTCCTCGCCGCACGGCGGAAGTGCGCCCGTTCCCGCGGCGGAAGAATCGAAGTCGTCGTAGTACCAGGGGTCGATGGACCAGCGTGCCTCGTACCAGGTCAGCGCGAGGGGGCGGCGTGCGCCGTCACGGATGCTGAACTCCGGCGTCATGCAGCCCATTTCACCCGGGTCGAAGAACGGCCCGGCTTCCCAGCCGTACCACCGCAGCTCCACGGACTCTCCGACCACCAGTTCCTCCGTCGGGGCGTCGATGTCGTTGGAACCCAGGTACACCTCCTCGAGTGAGACCAGCGTGCTGAAGGTGGAGCTCCGGTTGGCGTCCTCGTCGATGGAAAAGGTCTCGCAGCGGGTCTCGAGGGCCTCGACTTCCACGACCGTCGTGAAGCCTGCCTCGACCGCCTGGGACATCGGCGTCTCTTCTCCGGCATCAGCCAGGGTGGGGAGCATGAGCAGGGGAAGGGTGACGAGTGGGATTCGCATGGTTGGGTCCTGGTCTTCGGTTGGCCTGCGGGCGCGGGGCCGCGCCTGCATGAGACCATCTTTGCCGGTCGTCGTGGTGTTCGGGGGTGCAGTTGCGTTGCAGCTCGGGTGCGGCGTCCTCGTCAGCTGAGGAGTGCCGTCACGGAGCTGGCTGCGAGGCCCCGGGCCTGGGACAGCGCGGCCACGCTCGCCTCGGCGGCGATCTGCGCCATCGTCTGCTCGCTCACGGCCTCGGCCATGTCGATGTCCCGGATCCGCGACTCGGCGCTTGCGAGGGGGATGGCGTCCGCCACGAGCCGGTTGGCCGTGGAGTCGAGACGGGACGACTTGGCCCCGAGCGTGGCGCGGGCCTCGTTGACGATGTCCAGCGCGCTGTCGATCGCGTCCAGGGCCGTCCACGAATCCGTGGTGGACGCGATGGTCTGGGTCGTGAGCCCGAGCCCGGACGCCGTTGCGTTGATGGGCAGCCCGAGCTCGATCCTGTCCGTCGTGTTCGAACCGGTGCCTGCCTGCACGGATATGGGATCGCTGCTCCCGACCCGGTCGGTGATGATCGTCGCGATGCTGTCGAGCGCCGTGCTGATGAACTGCCCCACGCTGCCGGCGTTGTGGGTGGTCCCCCCGGTGGCGGAGACGAGCGGGGAGTACGTCGAGGTCACCGCTGGGTCGATCACGGCATGCACGATGAAGCCGGCGTCTGCCAGGGCCGTGCCCACGGAGGCGGGCGTCTCTGTTCCCGGGACGAGGTCGAGCTCTCTTGGGTCGTCTCCCAGGAAGATGATGTGCCGCTCCTTGGCGCCGATGCGGAACTGGACATCATCTGGGTCGATGTCGCCGACGATGTCCACGAGCCCTGTTGCCTCGAGCACCGCCGCGTAGGGGTCCTGGAGGCCGAAGGTGGTCGTGATTCCCGCGAGCTGGGTCTGGAATGTTCCGTCCCCCATGCTCGAGCGTCGCACGGACCCATCGAGCGAGTCCCGCCCGGCGTTGATCTCGGAGAGGGACATGCTCACGTCGAGACCCGCCGCTGCGAAGTTGGACTCGAATGCGGACACGGCGGAGACGAGGGCAGAGATCTCCAGGCTCATCGACAGCGATGTGTTGATCAGGAATGCGACGTCGATGCCTGCGCCTGCGAGCAGGTCCGTGTCGTCGAACTGCGTGCGTGCGGCGGTGTCATCGATCTCGTCGATCCGCGCCGAGAACTCCGAGGCGAGGAACGCCCGCTCGTCATCGTCCAGGGTCTCGGAAGCGGAGGCCATGGCCAGTTCGCGCATCCGCTGGAGGTTGTGAACGATCTCCTCGAGCCCGGACTCTGCTGTCGAGATCATCGACTGCGCGGTGCTGACGTTGCGCAGCGCCATGCGCTGGCCGATCCCCTCCGTCTTCAGATTGGTCGCCACGCCGAGTCCCGCCGCATCGTCCGCGGCCCGGTTGACCCGCTTGCCGGTCGTCAGCCGCTCCAGTGCAGCGCCCCGGCGTGCGAGTGCAGCGCTGGCATGACGGCTGTAGGTGGGCGGGATCGGCTTGAACAAGTTGGCGGTGCTCCAGGCGGATGGCCAGTCCTTCGTGGAAGGATATCGCGCGGCCGGGCCCGCCGGTCCGTGGATGCAGGATGGAACCGTCCGTGGTGCATTGAATCGGGCAGGGCGCGGCGCCGTCTGCTGGACGGCATGCTCGCACCGCCGTGGCTGAAAGGACCTGAAAGGCCCATCGGACACTCCCCGGTGTAGGACGGTGTCATCCACCACCGGACGATCCCGATGCGTCCGGGTGTCCCCCAGCCTGGAGCCATCAAATGTCGCAGGGTCGCCATCGCCACGATGTGAAGCAGGGAATCGGAATGGCCCTCTGTCTTGGCCTCTTCGCCTGTCACAAGCCGCAGATACCGACAGGCCCGAGCCTTGCGCCCGCACACAACGTCCACCTCCGCACCTCGTTCGACACCGATCCGTCGCCCTACCTCGGGCGGTTCCTGCCGGAAGGGCTGGCCGAACTCGACGAATCGAGCGGCATGACGCTGGCATGCTCGGCCCACGTGTCCTGGCGGTTCGTCGATGGGGGTGGGGTCGAGACGGTGGAGATGCTCCATGCCTCATCCGGCACGCGGGCGCGGCTGGGCGTGGCTGGTCTTGCGGAGGGCGCGGTCGGCTCGGGTCATCAACAGGCCGTTCGTGTGGCCTACAAGCTGACGGGCAAGATGGTGAGCACGATCGATGACCCGGCCGCATTCGCGGCCTGCTGCAAGGCGCAACCCGACCAGTGCACGGACCGGATCGTGGGCGAATTCATGCAGGGCACGGGCTCGGTGGAGCTGGAGGTCGCGCGCGGCAGGGAACGGCAGGTGGAGGCCATCGCCCGGAGCGCGAAGCTTGGTGGGGAGGTGCGTGTCGCCGATGGCGTGGCCTGGCGCCGGGCCGCCGTGTTTCCGGAGCCGGTCTACTTCGCCTTCAAGGCGACCCCGACGCCGTATGCGCACCGGACCGTCCGGACCTGCGCGGACTGGGCGACGCCCGTGCCGGAAGCCGAGGACGGGCTCTACCTGCGCGCGACCTCCGCGCCCGCATGGTCCGAGAAGCGGGCCCGTCAGCGGGCCCGCGCCCACCATGCCGAGCAGGCGCTGTCGGCTGCAGGAATCGATGCGTCGCCCGGTGTGGCGGTCCCGGCACTGCATGAGCAGGACTGGTGCATGGAGCAGTTCGAGCAGGACGGCGTGACGCTGTTTGCTGCCCATGTCCTGGGCTTCCTTCGCCATGAGGATCGTCTCGCTGCGCGGGCGTCGCTCGATCCCGTTCCCGCACCCGGTCCCTCGCAGGAGCCCGACCGGACGCGCCCTCCTCTGCAGGCGCCGATCCCCGTCGGCGCCCCATCTGCCGCCTGTGCGACCTGGGTCGACACATTGCCGGTGGCCGATGACGGGATCTACGTGGTCGGTCGGAACGCCCTGCCCGCGCTGACGAAGCACGGTGCCCGCATCAAGGCGCGCGCAAACGCGCATCTGCAGGCCGGGTTGGCGACCGGCCTGGGGTCCGTTGCTCTGGCGAACAGCACGTCGATTGGCGTCCAGGAGCGGGACTGGTGCATCACGCCGGCCGCGGTGGGGAGGCGCACGCTCTACCACGCCCGACTGCTGGGCTTCGTGAGCCGGGAGGAACAGGACCGCCTCCGGGCGCTGCCATTGCCGGCAGGTGCCACGGGTGTCCCTCCTGTTCCGATGCGGGCGGACTGAATCACGCCGGATCGGGCCGGAGCCGTGGAGACCCGGTTCCAAGACACGGGCATGCCGGTGGTTGCATGGTGGACGGACTATGGCTCCGGAGGGGAAGCGTCCGTCCGGATTCCATCCGGTTCGGGTCGCGTCCCCTGAAGGTGTCCATGCTCGCTCCATCTCCAGCACGGGCGCCGCAGATGCCAGCGTGGGACCCTGCGATCCGGACGGCGGGAAACCCGGCACTCCGAAGATGAGGCGAGCCGGCAGGGACCGGGTGCTGTCCGCGACCGCTGTCCTGGCGGTCGTGGGGCTCGTGGTCTCCGTGGGGCCATCCCAGGGGGACCTCTACAACTACATCGCAGCCGCATGGGCATGGCTGCATGTCGACGATCTCGAGCTCCTTTCGGGACTCACCGACTACCGCTGGTTTGCGGATCAAGCGGCCCGCGCAGGCCTCGGCGACCGGCTCGTCGGCTACACCGTCATCACGCCGCCGAGTCTGTTGATCGGGGCCCCCCTGGTGGCGATCGGGGTGGAGCATGCACCCCGCATCTGGCAGTTGGCCCAGGGGCTGATGTTGCTGCTGTCGGGCGTGGCAACCGCACGATGCCTGCGGCGACCCCTGTGGTTTGGATTGCTTCCGTTCCTGCTCCTGGCGCCAGCAGTGTCCTCGCACCTGTGGCAGGGGCAGCTGCATCTCCCCGCCGTGCTGGCGCTTTCCTGCGGTGCATGGGCATGGCGCGCAGGACACACGGGCCTCGCGGGTCTGCTCCTGGCGCTGGCGGTCGGGCTGAAGGTCCATGCCTGGCCAGCGCTGGCGCTACTCGGGCTGTGGCGTGCGTGGCGAGCCCTCGGAGCTGGCGCATGCACGCTGATGCTGGGAGGAGCGGTCAGCGTTGCGCTTCTCGGATGGCCTGTCCATTCCGCGTGGCTGGCCGAAGGTGTCCCCGCAGGGGCGAGTGGCATGTTCATCGATCCGTGGCATCCGGGCTTCCAGTCGCTCGGGCATGGATTGCGGCGTGCCCTCGTAACGCACCCAACGCTCAATCCGATCGACGGGCCATCGCTGCCCGGGCTCGCAGGTGGACTCTCGGCCGCGGTCCAGGGCCTCGTCGTGGGTCTGTCACTGGCAACGGGGCTCGGTCTCGGCCGGAATGAAGGGATGCAGGCGTCCAGCGAGAGACAGCGCACTCTCGCGGTCTGCTCCGTGGCAGCCCTGCTCTCGGGCCCGATCCTGACGGGCTACCACCTCGTGCTCCTGGGGCCGCCGTTGGCCTGGTCGATGGATGCTCTCTGGCGCAGTGGCCAGCGGCGGCGCGTGGCCCTCATCGCGCTGCTCGCAGCGACCGTGGCCGCGGTGCCCCCTCTGCCCGCCCTCCCCGCGCTGGTCAGCGTGCCGCGGGCGTGGTTGGCGCTCGGGCTCTGGCTGGCGATGATGCCGCGCCTCCGCGGTGGGTGGCGTTCGCTCCTGGTTGTCTGCGGTGTGGGCCTCTGGATGGGCGGCAGTGGAGCCCGCCGGGCCGCGGACTGGGATGTCGTGGCGGACGGTGGCGTCGCCGTGGAGCATGCCAACGCTCCCCTGATCCGGGCCGAGCTTCGGCAGACCGCGGACGGGGTGCTGTGGTGGAGTGCCATCCTCTCCGACCGGGGTGATGTGCCGGGCCGCGGCTGGGTCGGGATGCGCTGGGACCCCGATGGTGGCAGAGCGGCGTCGGTGGTCGCCAGCCACGCCACGAAGCACGTCTGGTCTCCAACACCCACGTCTCCGGACGCCGTGGCATGGATCGAGGGCCCGGCGGCGCCGGCCGAACCCGGTTGCGCGTTTCCGGACGGCCGGACCGTCGAGGTCCGATCGGAGGGTGGGGCTGCGGACCTGTGGCTCGTCCAATCCGACGGCAGCGCGGCCCGCCTCACCACGCATCCGGGTCATGACACGTCACCGGTCTGCGATGCGCGCCGTTCGCGCGTGTGGTTCCTCAGTGACCGACGCGTGGGCACGCGGGCATTGCGGCTGTGGTGGGTTGCCATTCCCTGAATGATGCCGCGGGGGGGGGGCGGCATGGAGCGGATGTGCTGCTGCAGCGCTCCGCGGGCGGAGTCGGCCAATGGGCACATCCCGATGATGTCGGAAGACCACCTCTTCGGCCGTGCGGTCCACGCGCAACGGCGTGGGCGCAGGACCCTCCAGGTTCATCCACCGCATACAACATTTGACCGAATAGACAGGTTGGAATATGGTATTCGGGGTTCAGTGAGGAGGCGCATCGCCCGCACTGTCTGGTGAGAGGCACGCACGCTCGAAGCGCCGCGAGGCGCTGCGCGGGGTGAGGTGCGTCTTCCGGACCGGCTGCTGCCGCGATGGGCTGGACGCCAAGGGGTCCGAAATGAGCAACAGGATGGAGCACCGCGCCTCGGAGGGCGACAAGGCGCGGGCGGGAACGCCGGACGGGGGCGTCCGGGCCCCTTCTGGAACGCCGGGGGGATGGCCGGGAGAACGGGTGTGTGGGGCATGGGAGGGCGTCGCCCTGCTCCAGACAGCACGGTCGACCGTTGCCCAGACCACCGCGGTCGTTTCGCGGATGGACGCACTGGCGAGGCGGTCGATCGCGCTGGCGGAGGACGGCGAAGAGCGCAGCCATGTCGATGAAGAGTTCATCGAGCTGTCCCAGGAGGTCAGCCGGCTCGCGGAAGTCTGCGAGTCAAATGGGGTCCGGCTGGCCGCAGGCGGGCATGCCTCCATCCTCATCCGCGGCGTGCGGTGCCCGGCAGTCCGGCTGGGGTTGGAGGATCTGCGTGCGGCTGCGCTGGGTGTGGATGCTGCGCAGGTATCGGTGGGGTCGGTGCAGGCGTCGCGTCGGGCGGTGGCATCGCTCCAGGGAGCGCTGTCCTTCCTGCAGGCCTATGGAGCGAGGCTCGCGTCCACGGCGTCGCGTCTGTCCCACCCTCGGTGGCGTGGCCCGTCCGGCGACATGCATGGCAGCGGAGTCCAGGGAAACACGTCGGCGTCGGACGCCGTGGTGACGGCACGGCTGGCGGGCGACGCCATCGCCCGGAACGCAGGTGCCGCCTCTCGCACCCAGGCGAGCCGCATTCGTCCGTCTGCGCTCGCATTGCTCCGATGAGCATGCGCTGCGAGCGGGCGCGCGTGGGTTTCATGACATCGCGCACCCGAGGGAACCAGCAATGGGGGTTCCTCGTGCCTGTTGCTCCTCCGCAGGCCCCTTT
>JAYYRS010000287.1:0-2819 GCA_036126975.1 Myxococcota bacterium | reverse complement strand
GATCCTCGACACTTCCGTGTTGTTCGTTCCCGGCAATCACGACCCGCGCGATGTCTCCCATCCTGGAAACGTCGATCGGAGGCAGCGCGTACTGGCCGGTCTGCGCATCGTGGGTCTCGGTGGTGCCGGTCCCGACCTCTTCGGACTCCCCTATGAGTGGGAGGAAGAGGAGGTCGACCAGCTCGAACTTCCGCCATGGGACGTGCTGCTCAGCCACTGTCCGCCGCGCGATACGTCGCTCGATGCCCTTCGTGGCGGCCCGCGCCACGTCGGCAGCGCGGCCGTCCGCCGACGGGCCGTGTCCGGGAGCGGCCTGCTGGTGAGCGGACACATCCACGAGTCCGTCTCATCCGAGATTCTCGGCGACACCCTCTGCGTCAACGTCGGCGGTCTCGGCGAGCCCCACGGCAAGGCGCAGGCTGCCGTCGCCCGCTTTCGCAGAATCCAGGATGGCTGGGAGGTTCGCGTACAGCACCGGGACCTCGAACCCGGCGGGAAGACGAAGCGCTGGCGCCACACCTTCCCCGCATGCTGACGAGCGTGGATGCGTTGCCGCTCGACCGGACTCAGGGACGCTCCACGAGGAAGACCACGCGGCCACCCCTGCCCCGACCGAGCGGTCCACCCCGCTGAACGCGCATCCGCGGGTCCTCATCGGCAAATGCCGTGGCCCGCAGCCGCTCCGCGCCAATCCCCTGATCATCCAGGAAGCTCCCCAGGTAGACAGCGCGCGCGCCCGCAACGTCCCAGCTGGGCGCAGCCTGCACCTCGATCAGGTAGTGCTGCATGTCCCGCTGTCGCAGCTCCCAGGCCAGGGTCGTCAGCAGGGGCTCGACCTCGGGGCGCATCATCGTGCCCGGGCCATCGAAGATCGCATCCGCGTCGAAGCTGACGCGCACACCGGCCGGGAGTTTGTCGATCACGACGGACCCTGCATCCACCATCGGCTGCAGCGTGCCCTGCACGCGGTCGACCAGTTCCCGGCCGGTCAGCACCTCCGCCACGACCTCTGGCACCTCTTCGTCGATCTCGTTTCGCGACGCCAGCGCCTCGGCCACCTGCGCAAACCGATCGGTGTCGATCTCCGAGACGCTGAACAACAACACGAAGAAGCCGAGAAGCAGGGAGATCGCGTCCCCCCACGTAATCAACCAGTCATCCGTCACACCGCCCGGGTCGGGCGGCGCCTCGAACATGGGCCGGCGGACACGCCTCACGTGCGCGCTCGCGCCTCGGCAGACGGCGGCGGTACGTGGATCTGGTTGGCCGCATCGAGGAAGGAATTCATCCGGGTCTCCACGAAGAGCGGCCGACGACCCTCCGCGATCATCGCAAAGCCTTCGAGAAGGAGGTAGCTGCGGAATCGGTTGAGCTTCTCGCGCTCGAGGGTCTTGTCGGCTGCGGGTTGGAAGAGCAGACGCGCGAGCAGGACGCCGTAGAGCGTCGTGAGGAGCGCCACGGCGAGACCACCACCGAGCGCCGCCGGGTTCGACGCGAGCCCGTCGAGCATGATCACGAGCCCGACAAGCGTACCCACCATGCCGAACGCGGGCGCGGTGCTCGCCATGTTTCGGAGGACCACGACGCGCTGCGATCGCCGGAAGAACTCGGACTCGACGAGGTTGCCCATCAGCTCGCGGACGTCATCCGCGGTGTGCCCGTCGACTACGAGCTTGACGCCAAACTCGAGCATTGGATCCAGGATCCCCGTGCTGCGCAGGTGGCTCTCCAGACCGCGAATGCCGTGCGTCTGAAACACCCGCGTCCACTCCACGACCTTCACCGCCTCCTCGCGCACGACCTCGGTCCGGACCACCGTCCGGCCGAACATCCTGCCGATGTCTCGCAGCGAGTCCAGCACCGTCTCCGGCTCGTAGGAGATGAACGCGTTCGCCAGCGTGCCGCCCATCACCAGGAGCAACGACGGGAAGCTGAAGAAGATCAGGGCATTGTCGGTCGACAGCACGATGGACAGCAGAAACAGCCCGATTCCGACGAGCATGCCTGCGATGGTGAAGGGCGACATCGTGTGCTCCCCAGGGCCGTGGCCCCGTCGTCCGCGGGGCATCTTCGCACGTGCACGGCCGAAGCGCCCGCGGCATCACGCCCCGGGGGCCCCCAAGCGGTCGCCTACCACCGGACGGGATTCGTGGTCGCGCCCCACCAGCCACCTGCACCCAGCGCGCGCTCTTCACTCGCGCCACCGAAGTCGGGGTCGATGCGGACGACCGTCGCGGCGTCCGTAAAGCCGTACAGGACATCATCGGCATAGCCGAGCCCGAATATGCGTTCCACGCCGGCGTCGCCGCGGTCCACCGTTCGCCCGGTGTCCGGATCGATCACGATCAGCCGGTCGGGATCGCCATCGTCTTCGCCCCAGACCGTCCAGTACAGCAGGCCATCGGGCAGGCCGACGATGTCTCCACTGGTGACGTGGCTGCCCTCCTCCACCAGGACTTCGAAGGAACCGTCCTCTGGATCGATCAGGTAGACCCCGTCGCCTGCACCGACGAGCCGTCCATCGCTCACGAAGGTCAGCCCCGCCAGGTAGGGCCCCAAGGCTGCGACGCCCATCGCCTGGCCGGTCTCCGCGTGGATCCGGTACAGGGTGGAGCCAGAGCATCCGTAGATGTAGCCATCGCCGTCGATCGCGATGTCGGTGATGTCCTGCACCGGACCGTCCGGTGACCAGAAGGCCGCGATGAGCTCCAGCTCGCCCTCGGGATCCCAGGCGTACAGCGCGTCGGAGGTGTTCACATAGGTGGGCGCCTGGGCCGTCTCGACCACGGCATCATCTTGTGGGTCTGCATCGCCCCCCG
>JAYYRS010000286.1:0-2794 GCA_036126975.1 Myxococcota bacterium | reverse complement strand
GAGGAGGCGGACACGGAACGGCTGGGTCCATCGGCTACGGTCTCTACTGCGCGTCCTATGCATGGTGGGGCTGCGCGACCTTCGGGCTGTACGGCGTCACCAACGGTGGTTCCGACTACGGCGCGGCCGACCTGACCGCTTGGCACCTCGGGTCCGGCGGCGGAGCCGGTGCGCCGGATTCGGGCGGCGACGGCAGCGACAGCCGGAATGTGTCCGGCAGCGGTGGCGCTGGCGGGGGCATCATCGCGATCTACTCGGGCACCTCGATCACCATCTCGGGACAGGTCGACGCCGACGGCGAGCCAGGAGAGGATGGGGACACCTACGGGGGAGAGGTCGGCGCGGGCGGTGGTGGCGCCGGCGGCACAATCCTGCTCGCTGCCCCCATCCTCGAACTCTTCGGCGACGTCGAGGCCCGAGGCAAGGATGGCGGTGTGGGGGAGGCCTACAACTACCAACAGTCCTATCGGACGACCGACTGCGGCCTCGGCGGCGATGGCGGTGAGGGGCGGATCCGCCTGGAGTACACCACCCTCTCCGGGCTGGCGAACGTGGACCCCGCTCCGGGGTCCACCGGCGCCTACACGCCGTGAGACGCGGCGGCGCTGGGGGCGTTGAAGCCTTGACACGGCAAGGGTAGCGGGACATTCTCTGGAGGCCCTGCACCCCGGTCTTCCGACATGAACGCCGTATTCTTCGGCATCGTTGCCGTCGCCTTCGCCTCGGCCATCGCCCTCGGCACGCCGGGCGAGGTGGGCAAGGCCGCGCTCGACAGCGCGAAGGCCAGCGTCGAGCTCGCCATCGGCCTGATCGGCTACATCGCCCTGTTCCTCGGTCTCATGAAGGTCGTGGAGGAGGCGGGCGGCTTGCGCTTCATGGCCCGGCTCATCCGGCCCCTGCTGGTGCGGCTCTTCCCCGAGGTTCCCGCCGACCACCCCGCCATGGGCGCGATGGTCATGAACATCGCGGCGAACGCCCTGGGGCTGGGCAATGCCGCCACCCCCTTCGGGCTCAAGGCCATGAAGGAGCTGCACACCCTCTCCAAGGAGGAGGGCACGGCGACGGACGCGATGGTGCTCTTCCTCGCGATCAACACCTCGGGGCTCGCACTCCTGCCGACGGGCATCATCGGGCTGCGGGCGCTCAAGGAATCTGCCGACCCTGCCGCGATCTTTCCGACGACGCTTCTCGCGACGGCGATCTCGACGGTCTGTGGGGTGGCGGCGGCGAAGCTCTACCGGAGGCTGCCGTTCTTCCGGGCGCCGGAGGCCCAGCGCGCAGCCGATGCTGCCGTCGTGGCGGCACGGCCCCGGGAGAGCCTGCTTGACCTGCTGCCGCTCGCGGGGTTTGGCGGCGCGCTCGTGGGTCTCGTCGCCGTGGTCTACGTCTACGGAGAGCGCGCGAGCGCCTGGATCGTCCCCTCTCTCATCTTCGGCATGCTGCTCGTCGGGGTGATCCGGAAGGTGAAGGTGTACGAGGTCTTCGTCGCGGGCGCCAAGGAGGGATTCGACCTCGCCAAGATGATCATCCCCTACCTCGTGGCCATCCTTTCCGCCGTGGGGATGTTCCGGCAGTCCGGGGCCATGGACCGCGTCCAGGGCTGGATCGGACCGCTGACGGAGTCGGTGGGGCTCCCTGCGGAGGCCCTCCCACTCGCGCTCCTGCGGCCCCTCTCCGGGTCGGGCGCATTCGGCATCACCGCCGAGCTCATCGAGACCCATGGTCCAGACAGCTACATCGGGAACCTGGTGAGCACGATGAACGGGTCGACCGAGACCACCTTCTACGTCCTGGCCGTGTACTTTGGCTCGGTGGGCGTCACACGCATCCGCCACGGCGTGGCCGCCGGACTCACGGCGGACGTGATGGGCGTCGTCGGAAGCATCGTCGCGGTTCAGTTGCTCCTGGCGTGACGGGCCGCAGGCCGGGTGGGGTTGGCGATGCGCGTCCCCCCGCCGTTCAGGCCGCGCCCGGCAGGTGTGCGGTCGCGTCTGGGCGCCGCAGCGCGTCGAGGATCTCGCGCGCCTCGTTGATGTGGACGTCTGGCAGGGCGACCTCCGTCCCCGCGACCCGCACCTCCACCCGGCCCAGGCGGTGCCAGCGCATCAGCATCGTCTGGTGGAGGTGCACGCTCTGGAGCTTGTCCCGAGCGATGACCCATGTGCGACGCGTGAGGAAGCCCCGGCGCGCAACGATGGCCTGCGGCGTCACCGCCCAGCGCTGCCAGCGCCAGTCCAGCCAGGCCAGCGGCAGCGCGAGGCCCAGTCCGCTGAACGCCCAGAGACCGATGGGATCGATGACCCATGCGACGATCCCGCAGAGCATGGCGAGGCGGACCAGCCGCTGGACGACCGCCCGGTAGAGCGCGCGCGGATGCGCGGGAAGCAGCCGCATGCTCCACGGGTCGACGTCCGTGAGCGGTGCCGCCGCGCGGACGATGCCCGGCAGCTGCTCCTTGGCGACCATGGGCACCACGCCCTCGGCCTGGCGGATCTGGCCGTCGGCAAAACCGAGGGCGGCGGTCTCGACAAGCACGCTGCCGTAGCCCATGAGCCGGCGAAGAAGCGGCTCCACGACCTGGACGATCTGGACCTTCCTCAGCGGGATCTCGACCGAACGAATCGTGGCCAGGCCTTCCCGGGTGTGGAGGCGCTCGCCGGCCCGTCGGAGGGTGAAGCCCCAATGGCGGAACAGCGATGTCCCGGCCGACCAGACCCACGATGCACAGAAAGCGAGCAGCACGGCGGCGGCGAGCACGCGGGGCTGCGCGGCCCAGCGCACCTGGTCGGCTCCC
>JAYYRS010000285.1:0-3050 GCA_036126975.1 Myxococcota bacterium | reverse complement strand
GATCAGCGGGGGTCGGGCGGGCCGATCGAGGATACGGAACCAGTGTCGACACGTCAAGTCAGTACCTAAACAATGTTGCGAGCACATGGACCGGGCCGGCACGCCGTCGATTGGCTAAGCAGGTTCCGTGCCAGGTAGGAGGAACCGCGTGCTCCGTGTCCTTCACGTCATCTGGAGTCTCGCCGGTGGAGGGGCCGAGCGCGTTGTGCTCGCGCTGGCGCGGGGCGCCCCAGCCGACATCCGGTGCACGGTGCAACCCATCGCACCGGGCGGCGCGCTCGAAGGGGATTTCGCAGACGCAGGTATTTTCGTACTGCCCGCCGTGCGCTCTGGCGCACGGATGACTGGCGCAGCCGTCGCCCGACTGGCGGCGGTCGCACGGCGTCATGACGTGGTCCACACGCATCTCTGGGCGGGCGACACCTGGGGCCGGCTGGCGGGCTTCCTTGCCGGCAGGCCGGTGATCAGTACGGAGCACAACACGCGGCCTGACGCGGGGTGGCGGGGTCGGATCTCCGCAGCCATGTCGCCTTTTTCCCACCAGATCGTATGCGTGAGCGATGCTGCAGCGGAGTCGGCCCGGCGGGCCGGGGTCCGGGCCGCACGGCTCACCGTCATCCCGAATGGTGTCGACCTCGCACATCATGTCCCCACATCGCTTCCGGAAGGGGTGCCACCGCGGCTGCTGTTCTGCGGCCGGCTGGTGGAGCAGAAGGGGGCGGATGTACTCCTTGATGCCGTGGAGCGGCTGGACGACATACCGGACCTTGAGGTTCGGTTGCTCGGAGAGGGTCACCAGCGATTGGCCCTCGCGGAGCACCCAGTAGTGCGCGAGGGCCGGGCAGAGTTGATCGGCTGGCGACCGGACCTCCGACCTCATCTGTCGTGGTGCAGCGTGGTGGTGATGCCGAGCCGCTGGGAAGGATTCGGCCTCTTTGCGCTCGAGGCGTTGGCGTCCGGTCGCCCCGTGGTCGCGAGCGGGGTCGACGCATTGCCTGAGATCGTCGGGAATGCTGGGTGGATGGTGCCTCCAGGCGATCCGCCTGCGCTCGCAGGCATGCTCCGCACGGTCCTTGGAGACCCCCAGGAGGTTGCGGCGAGAGCTGCCAGAGCACCCGGACGCGCTCGACGATTCACCGTGGACGCGATGGTTTCCGCCTATGCAGACATCTGGCGCCGGCTTCCCGCAGGACGGCGGGGCATTTACAATGGTGGCCGTGTCTGAGTCACCGGCCATCGACGACCTCCAGGCGCGCCTCATGGACGTCCGTGATGCGCGTGAGCGGGCACGGATCCATCTTGATCTCGGCCGGATCGCATTGTCGGATGGCCGGCTCGACGCCGCAGGGCGCCACCTGCGTGAAGCGCTGATACTCGACCAGCGCCTGGAGCAGGCCCGCAGGCTCCTCCAGGATCTTGGCCAGGCGTCACGGGTCCAGCTGTCGAAGGCGGGCGGGCGCAGGGAGGCCATGCGGCTGCTGCTTGACCGGTTCCGGCGCCGGCCGCCGGCCCGGTGATGTCCCAGGGCGACGTCGGGATGAGACCGGGACGGTCCACCGCCGCCGGATGAGCCGGGTCAGTCGAGGGCGATGCCCTTCTCCCCGGCCACCTTCACGTCGTAGCCCTTGGCGGCCCAGGTCGCCTCAAGCGTGTTCACCCAGGCGTCGATGTCCTTCCCGCTCATGACCGGTTCGGGCGTCACGGAGACAGGCCAGTCGCCTGCCTCGGATTCGCACTTCTTGAGCCGGGGCTTGAACGCTCGCATCGGACCCTCCGTGTCCTCGAGGATCAACCAGCGCTTGCCGGGTTCACTCACCTCCGACACGTGGAGGACCACCGTCTTTGCTCCCTTGCACTCACCGGCCTCGACGGCTGCGGCGCCGTAGATGAAGCCGCCGCCGCGGACACGGTCGGGGTAGATGCTGGGAAGCAGCTTCGCTGCCGCGGAGCGAGAGCCCGCGGTTGCGAGCCGGTCCGCGACGGAGCGGGCTTTTTCAGGGGTGACCGCGCGCGCGACCGTGATCAGTGCCGTCTCGAGTGCCTGCCGGTCTTCATCGGACAGGGTCCCGCCGAGGTCCGTCGCGACGGCCTCGTCCATCTTCATGAGGATGGCGTCGTAGGGCCCGGCTTCTGCGGCCGCGATGGCCGACTGGGCCAGGGTCGGGAGCGCCTCGGCCTTCCGCTTGTCCACGTAGGCAGTCATGAGGGCGGAAAACTTGTCGTCATAGGCCTTCTGCGGTGGCTTCGCGACCTGACCGTCGAGCCATGTGGTGAGTGCATCGGCTTCGCACGCCTCGTATGCGCGGCTCCACTGCTGGAACTTGATGTCCTTGAGCCCGAAGTACGCGCCCTGCAGAAATGGAACGATCTTCTCGTTTTCGGAGCAGGCGGCTCCGATCTGCTGCGCGACCTGGTCGCGAATGTCGTAGTCCGTGATGTTGTCGAGCTGCTGCCAGACCGGGTTCCATACTTCGGACGCGATGGCGCTTTTCGACAGGGCGACGAGGCTTTCGAGGTCGTTGGCGCTGGACATGAAGCGCCGGTAGTGCTGCTCGGCCAGCTCCTTGTCGCACGCGGCGAGCTTTGCGTAGGACGCCGCCAGAGCGGTCCCTTTGTCCTTTTCTGCACGGGCCAGGAGGCTGTCGCACTTTCCAGCCTGGGCGGCTGGCAGCAGGAGTGCGAGTGCGAGGGAGACAATCATCGGAGAATCCTCAAGATGGGGTGGGTCGGCAGGACCTGCAGTCCGCACAAGATGGCCCCCTACCGGGTTGGGGTGAGGCCGTCGAGCAGGGCGGGTTGCGGCTTGATGACACGTGCCGGGTGTTCCAGCATCCATCCCCGCACGGTCGGCGGGCGGTGCAGGCCGGTCGCGTGAGCGCGCGAACGGCCGCGCGGCACCGCAGATCCATGGCTCTTGGCGCCAAGGTCTGAAGCTTTCGGCAGTCCGGCACCGTCGACTTCTCGTTGACCCAAGGCGGGCTGCACAGCGGCTTCTTGCGGATTGCTGAAGGCGGCCGGCCCCGCGATGGGGCAGCTTGTCGGCAGACGGG
>JAYYRS010000284.1:0-4579 GCA_036126975.1 Myxococcota bacterium | reverse complement strand
GCGAGACCGAGTCGCCAGACGACGTTGTCGAGGCGCGTCTCGAGGAGACGGGCGAGATTCTCACCGGTCGGACCCTTCAGACGCGAGGCCTTGGTGACGTACCGCTGGAACTGCTTCTCAAGAATGCCGTAGTGGTAGCGCAGCTTCTGCTTCTCGATCAGGCGAACCTTGTAGTCCGAGTCCTTGCGGCGGCGGCGCATGCCGTGCTGGCCGGGTGGGTAGGGACGGTCGAGGGTCGACGTGGTCGTGAGGCCGGGCAGCACCACGCCGAGGGCGCGGCAGCGCTTCAGCCGGGGGCCGGTGTATCGGGCCATCGGTGGTGATCCTGTTCTGACGTTGAGAGAGGGGGCTTCGACCGGGGGTCCGGAGCGAGCAGAGAAGTCCTTGTGCAGGCGGCTTTGCAGAGTATTGAGGCACTCCGGGGTGCGCGCCAACGCACGTGGCCCATCCGGCTATCCAGTGGATACGACTCCGTCAACCACCCGTCGGCACTCTCGTCGCGCCGACCGCATTGAGCCCGGGGGTGGGATGGAGTAGGCTGTCACCAACGAGGGGAAACCATGGCACACCCGGACCCCATCCGTGCCCGCAGGCGGTGGTACCAACGCGGATTCACCCTCATCGAGCTGATGATCGTGGTGGCGCTCGTCATGATCCTCACAGCCATCGGCATCGGGCTCTCCGACGACCTGATTCCCCGATTCCGGACCCGACACGCCGCGAAGACATTTGCGTCGAAGGTGAACGAGTGCCGCGCGCTTGCCATCCGGTCCGGAAAGGAATGCAGTGTCTGGCTGCTCGCGGCCGACAGCTCCCTTACCAACCTCGATAGCAACGACGGGGAGTACTGGGTGGGTCTGGGCAACAAGAACCGGGACAGCACCACCTGGGACTATCTGCCGGTCGACACCGAGTCCGGTGGCGCAGACCTTGACCAGACACAGGGCATCGTCGACATCGGCGATACGACCGGCCAGTTCTACCAACGGCGGGTCGGAATCTCCCAGTGGTCATCCCTCGGCGGCCCGGGCACTGGAAACTCCGACCGCATCGTCTTCGGACCGCGGGGGTTCGTCACCAATCCATCTTCCGACTTCGGAGCACTCGGGACCATTGACGTCAACTTCGTGAACAAAGTGGCCCGGGCTGCCGGCTTCACCGAGGACTGGACCGTCAAGATCAGTCGGACGGGGATGACGCGGATCGACACCACCGCGCAGTCCGAGTACGGCGGGCTTCGGTCTGGCACCGCAGAGGCGTCCAGTACGCCCTGAGCCAGTGCATGCCGACCGCGTCCACGCGTTGCGGCCGAGACCGGGGGATGTGCGCCCAGGACCGACCGAGACAGGCCGTACCGGCCGACGACATGCTGCTCTCGGCTCCTGCACTGCATCTCCGGATGCCATCTCTCCCGCTCCAGTGCGAGCCGGGGTCACTTGAACCCGGAGCAGGTGCACGGGGTGCGTCCACGAGATCCCCCCGATCACCTGGGTGATCGCGTGCGGGCACCACACGATCGAAAGTTCCACCGTCAACGGGGAACAACGTGTTCCACACCCGGCGGGTGGCATTAGCGAAGACCCTGTGCACGCTCCCGTGCCAGCCACTGAGTTTTCCACAGGCACTGTTTCCACAACGATCGTCTTCGCCTTCGCGTCGCGCACGGCACCGTCCTCGGGATTGGGTTGACCGACTCGTCGCCACCCAGTAGAACCGCTGCGTGGACGGGGCACGGCACGTCGCTCTCGGCGAGCCTCTCGAACCGGCCACAACTTTCGCGGCGCTCCGGGATTCGGCTCCCGGGGCCTGCTGGGCATGTCGAAAACCGGGCCTTCCTGGCCTCGGAAGGGCTTCGTCCATCCAAGCCTCGTCTTCCACTGCCAAGAGAGACCGTGACCCCTCGCACCCATCGCACACCCCCGGCTGCAACCGCACACCAGCTACGCTGGCGTGCGCATCGGCCTTCGGTGTTCGCGGTGAAGCGAGCGACCACGATGCCCATTCCCCACCGGGGGACTCCCCTCCCCCAAACCACGCCGCATCGACGCGAACGTCCCGCCGAACTTCGCCGGGACGCGACCGAGTCGAGCCCTCTGGGCATCCGCCCATCCGCTCGCTCCTCGAGGAACGAGCCAGCACCCTCCTGACCGGACCACGGGGGAGCGCGCCGTAGTCGCTGACGGAATGCTCCCGCTCCTGCCTCCCCCGTGGCCCCCGCCCCAACCGGCCCCGCCCATCACTCCGTGGTGGCGACGGGGCCTCGTTCGTCTTCCCGTCGCGTCCTGATCGGGGCCGAGACGGGCGGCGCCACCGCCGCTCATCAGCCGGAGCGACGACCCAGATCGAACAACCGAAGCTGCCTCTGGGGGATCTGAGGGCGCATGTCGGTGACTCCCCGCCACGGCCCGACGATGACATGGCCCGCCGGTTCGACCGCAGCCGCCTGCACGCCCATCGAGATGCGCACGTGATTGGCCGCTGCAGTCTCGGCAAGCGCCTCTGCCTCTCCCAGGTCGGCCGCCACGCCAACCCGCACGTCGATGCCATGCTGCCGTGCAGCGAGGAGAGCGTCCCGCAACCGGGCATCGACCTCATCCGCGGAAAGAGATTCCTCCCGGAGGTGTGACAGCGGAAGGGACAGCGTGGCTCCCCCCTCTACGATGACCGCCACGCTCCAGCGACCCTCTGGCATCCCTGCGCCCCGCTCGAGGGCACGCTCGATTCCACGCACGCCGGAGAGAACGCCCCAGCGACTCGCCGACGCGGGGACGCCCCCAGGCTCGGCCACAAGACCGCGCGGCGTGTGTCGGCCCAGCATCGGTCGACCGAATCCGCGTGGCACCAGAAGCACCAGGCCGTCCCGAGTGCCTCCGAGGACCAGCCGGTCTCCGGCACGCAGCAACCGACCGTCGACTTCACCCCACTGGGTGACAATGGCCGTCGAAGGTGCATCGATACGAAGCTGGGGAACATTGAGGGCGGTGGCGAGCATGGCGACTCCTGAACAGGTGTACCCACCGTATCCCAACAATTTGCATCCAGTAGTCCATATTATGTCCGGATTCAAAGATCCCGAGATGGAATCCACCGACCACTTGATGGGTTGACGACGCGCATGGCGCGAGGGCTGGACCCTCCGGTGGCCTCGATGCTCTCTCCGAGCAATGCGTCCGGCCCTCGCGTCATCTGCATCCTGTCGCCCGGCCGGCCTGCAGGGCTCGCGTGGTATCGTTCGACTTCGACAGGGGCATCGATGTTGCAGGCACCGGGTCTGACCCTCCTCTACCTGGCCACACCGGCCTACGCGTCTGGCGGCGGCGGGCTTGCTTCCGAACTGGCGATGTACTGGGTGCTTCCGTTTGCTGGCATGCTCCTGTCCATCGCCGTGCTCCCCATGGTCGCCCACCACTGGTGGGAGAACCATAGGAACCAGTTCCTGGTGTCCTTCGGTTGGTCCCTGCCCATCGTCGGCTTCCTGACCTACCTGATCATCACGGACCATCATGCCGACGCGGCGGTCCATGGTCTGGGGCACGCCGTCGAGGAGTATGTCAGCTTCATCGCCCTTCTGGGGAGCCTCTTCGTGATCTCGGGGGGCATCCTCGTCAAGGGTGATCTTGAGGGAAAACCCATCGTCAATACGGCGTTTCTCGTCATTGGCGCCCTGATATCGAACCTGATCGGGACCACGGGTGCGAGCATGCTCCTCATCCGCCCCATGCTGCGCACGAACTCTCAGCGCGAGTACGTCAAGCACATTCCGCTGTTCTTCATCTTCCTCGTATCGAACATCGGCGGCGCGCTGACCCCAATCGGGGACCCTCCACTGTTTCTCGGCTACCTCCGCGGCGTGCCGTTCTTCTGGACGGCCCAGAATCTCTGGCACATCTGGATCTTCCCCGTGGTCGTACTGACGATCATGTTCTTCGTCGTAGACAGCTACTTCTACAAGAAGGAGGCCAAGGCCCACCGCGCCGAGGACCGGAGCGACGTGGAGCCGCTCAGCATGGAAGGGTCCTGGAACTTCATCCTGCTCGGCGGCGTCATCGCCGCAGTGCTCCTGCTCTCGCCCGAACAAGGCGTCCACGACTTCCGGAACTACTACGCACGCGAAATCGCGATGTTCGGCCTGGCTGGATTGTCGATGTGGAAGACCGAACGCTCGCTGCGGGAGAAGAATGGATTCACCTTTGGGCCGATCCTGGAGGTCGCAGCTCTCTTCTGCGGCATCTTCATCACGATGATCCCCGCGACGATGCTGCTCCAGGCGCACGGCGACGCGTTGGGTGTGACCGAGCCCTGGCAGTACTTCTGGGCGACTGGACTTCTGTCCAGCTTCCTCGACAACGCCCCTACATACGTCACGTTCGCAGCCATGGCCTGCGGACGCGTCGCGGAGTGCACATCCGCCGAGCAGCTCGGCGCTCTCACCACGGGCTCCGGCGAGCCCCTCCTCGTCGCGATCTCCGTCGGGGCCGTCTTCATGGGTGCGAACTCCTACATCGGGAACGGCCCCAACTTCATGGTGAGGGCCATCGCAGAAGAGAACGGATACAAAATGCCGTCCTTCTTTGGATAC
>JAYYRS010000283.1:0-5977 GCA_036126975.1 Myxococcota bacterium | reverse complement strand
AGGCGTCCCCGACGATGCCGGGATGGACGTACGGATCGTCGTCGTCGCAGTCGCCCGTCATCGTCGTCGTGCCGGGGTCGTCAGGGCAGCCGAATCCCGGCGACGCGGCATCCCCCCAACCATCACCATCGGCATCGGCATAGACGGTGACCAGGACGTCCTCGTCGATTCCTCCGTCGCAGTCATCGTCGACGCCGTTGCATCGTTCGACGGCAGACGGAGAGATCCCGGGGTCCGAATCATCGCAGTCGTCGTCGGATCCCGCGGCTCCTTCAGGCGCCTCGCAGGCATCCACCGCTGTGCCGGCGCCGTGGCCATCCCCGTCGGCGTCCGGCCACCATGGAAGCATCACACCCTCGTCGATGGCTCCATCGCAGTCGTCGTCCATCTCGTTGCAGACCTCGGCCGCGCCGGGGTGGATGGCAGGGTCGTCGTCGTCGCAGTCGCCGGCGTCTGTGGTGTGTCCGTCTCCGTCTCGGTCCCACTCGTCGTCTGGCAGGGCCGAGTCGGCGATGCCGACGGCGTCCCGCGGGGCGGCCTCCTTGGCGGCGTCCCCACCGCGGGTGCAGCTGGAGAGCGAGATCAGCAGCAGAAGGACGGAACGAACGCTTCCCACGAGCACCTCGCGATGGAGCGTAGCAGGTGCCTCCCACCACCGCGCGCACCGCTCCCGGACGGGCCGGGTGGCCATCGGTCCAGGCGGGCGCGGACACCCGGCGCCGCGCGCGCGCCGCTGCGCGTCAGGTCACGCCCTTGGGACGGGTTGCATACATGACATCCATGAGGGCCTCGAACAGGTCATCGTCGGATGTGATCTTTTCCTTGTCCTTGAGGAGGTCGAACACCTCCTGGGTGGTGAACTGGTTCTTGAGCGTCTGCAGGCTCATGTCGTCGTCCAACCATTCCTGGACGGCTTCGAGGGTCACCTGGAAGGCCATGTGTGCTCCGGGATACGCTTTCGAACCAGGGTATCCGAAGGAGTCCGGCGCGCGAGTCATCTGCTCGCGCAGGCGCCTGCGGTGCGCCCGGGAACCCAGGGTGATGACATGGCCGCGCACCGTGAACGCCCCGACGAACCCGGCGCTGGTGGGACCGCCTCATCCAGCGAGCGGTCCCACGGCATGGCCCGGCGCGCGCTGGCCATGGTCCGGGACTGGGGCTTGACGCTGGTGTTCGGGGCAGTGGTGTTCCATGGCTTCGGCCAGCTGCGCGCACCCGACCTGCCATCTGCGGCGCCGGACTTCACGCTGCCGGCGCTCGACGGAGAGTCGGTCCAGCTGTCTTCGCTGCAGGGGCGGACGGTGGTGCTGAACTTCTGGGCCACCTGGTGTGGTCCTTGTCGACTCGAGGTCCCGCAGCTTTCGAGTTTTGCGGATGCGAATCCGGACGTCATCGTATTGGGGCTCGCCACGGATGGGACGGCCGGTGAACTGAGGACGGCACGCGAAGCGCTCGGCATCCGCTACCGGGTCCTGCGGGCCGATTCAGCGACGGTGCAGGCGTATGGAGCAGAGACGCTCCCCACGACGGTCGTGGTCGGTCCGGACGGATCCATCGAAGCGGCGCATACCGGAATCATCACGCGGCCGCAGCTCGCACTCCTGCTCCCCTGACCGGCGGGCGTGCCGGGTGCACCCAGCCGGGCATCCGGTCCCATCGTGGTCCGCTGCCGTGGGCTCGGCCCGGGCAGGGTCAGGCGGACCAGCGCAGGCTCTGGCTGCCCGCGAGCTCCCACTTCACCATGAACTCCACCAGGGGTTGGTCGTACTCTTCGTCGAGGTCGTCCCAGGGGTAGGGGTCCATGCAGGTCACCACGTCCGTCACCCGCTCCACGAGCACCCAGTGGGGTCCCACGACGCCGTTCGAGAAGCGGTCGATGATGCAGGCCATCCATGGCAGGCTGCTGCTGAATGCATAGGAGCGGACCGCTCGGATGCGAGTGGGTCGGTCGACACCGAACCCGGTCGAGACGTGGTCGGCACCGAAGAGGGACTCCACCCAAGCCTGGACCTCCGGGAAGTCGGCCCCGCCTCCAAGGTCCGCAATGACGGCCTCCGCGAGCTTGCGGCCGATCTGCTCGGCGGCCTCTCCCCCACCCGCCTCGTGGACGGCGTCCAGCGCGGCACGCAGCCCCGCGTGATCGGGTCGGTGCCCGGCGTCGTCGAGGAGGTACAGCCATGTCGCCATGGTGACGGCGAGGTTGCCGGTCTTCGGGTGGGTCTCGGCCCTCGACATGCCAACTCCTGGGGGTCGCGATGCGGCCTGGACGTGCCGCAGCGCTCGGCGGCAGGGTACTCCACCCGTGCGGCGCGTGTCCGCGTCGCCCCCGGGAGGACCCATGCAGATCGATGCAGCTTTCGACTCCGGCAACATCGAGGTCATCGATGCTTCGGACCCCGCAGCGGTGCGATTGCGCATCCGGCCGGACGCGGGTGGCGCGTTCTACCAGTGGTTCCACTTCCGGGCGGCGGGGCGGCGGGGCGAGCCGAACACCTTCCTCCTCGAGAACGCCGCAGGCGCAAGCTACCCGGGAGGATGGGAGGGCTACCGTGCCGTCGCATCCCACGATCAGCAGGACTGGTTCCGGGTGGACAGCGCCTACCATGAGGGCGTCTTGCGGATCAGCCACACGCCGGCCTCCGACCTGACCTGGTACGCCTACTTCGTTCCCTACACCTGGGTCCGGCATCAGGCCCTGCTCGCGCGGTGCGCCGCGGTGGCGGACGTCCGGGCCCGCGTCCTGGGTCATACCCTCGACGGACGCAGCATGGACCTCCTGGAGGTCGGAGCGCTGGGAGAGGGACGCCCGGTCGTCTGGGTCATCGCGCGGCAGCACCCCGGCGAGTCCATGGCGGAGTGGTGGATGGAGGGTTTCCTTGGGCGGCTGCTCGACCCGGCGGATCCCCTGGCCCGGGTCCTGCGGGAGCGCGCGGCCTGGCGGGTGGTGCCAAACATGAACCCCGACGGCTCCGTTCGCGGGCACCTTCGAACGAACGCCTGCGGTGCCAACCTCAATCGCGAGTGGCATGCGCCGACGATGGCGCGCAGTCCCGAAGTCAAGCTGGTGCGAGACGAGATGGACCGGACCGGTGTGGCGATCGGTCTCGATGTTCACGGGGATGAGACGCTTCCCTACAACTTCATCGCTGGCGCCGAGGGAATCCCCGGCTGGAACCCGCGACAGGCGAGACTCCACGAGCTGTTCTGCGATGCCTATGCGGCCGCGTCGCCAGATTTTCAGCGAGTGCACGGCTACCCGGTGGATGCGCCAGGGGAGGCCAATATGACGATGTGCACGAGCGCCGTGGCGGCGCGGTTCGACTGCCTCGCCATGACGCTCGAGATGCCTTTCAAGGACAACGCGGAGCTTCCCGACCCTGCGGTGGGGTGGAGCCCCGGCCGCGCGATGCGGCTGGGCGCAGCGAGCCTCGACGCCTTCGCACGGACCCTGCATGCGTGCTGAATCCCGCGGGGTATAGTCGGACGCATCGGTGGTGCACCCCTGGGGGAGTTCGAGCAGATGAAGGGCCCCCGCGGCATCGTCCCGGCCGGCTTCCTGGGCGCCGCGTTCGGAGCGGGCACGGCTGCCCGCGCCGGCGACTGCGTC
The DNA here is from genome assembly GCA_036126975.1 of Myxococcota bacterium. GTDB lineage: Bacteria > Myxococcota_A > UBA796 > UBA796 > UBA2385 > JAYYRS01. The sequence goes on along the minus strand of JAYYRS010000283.1, from coordinate 2,370 downwards.
CAGCCCGTCTCGGTCGCGCAGTTCGAGGACCATGTGCGCCGTGCGGAGCAGACCTACGAGGACCTGGAAGAGGCGGAGTTCCTTGAGCTGATGCGGTCGACGCTCCCGCCGAGCCTGCCGTGTCTCGATGCGCCGATCCCGCCAGCCCTCGCCGCGCGGTACCACTGGCTCGTCGCCGTCCACAACCTCGCTCCGGACGAGGACGCAGCCTTCCAGGCAATCCTGGCGGCGCATGCCCTGGACGCGCACGATGATCGACGCCTCCTCGATGCGCTGCCGGAAGACGGAGACGCGTGGCGGCTGTATCGGTCGGTTCCCGAGGAACGCATACGGCACACCCTGACGCGCCCCGACACGGGTGGAATCCGTTTCGACGGCGTGGAGACGCTGGAGCGACCGATCGATCAGTTCACCATCGTCCAGTACACCGACGACAGCGGAGCGGTCGTGCTCACGCGCTACCTGCTGCGCGACCAGGTCCTGGATCCGTACCCGGGTGCGCGAACGCGGGACCTCCGGCCTGCGCTCACGCTGACCGCGGGCGGGGGAAGAGCCGGGGGCTGGGATCCACGGAAGCCAGGCGTCAAGGGAACGCTGATCGGCTCTGGCGCCGTCGGTGTCTCTGCTGCGGTGTTCTACGCGCTTGCCATTTCCAGCAAGGTCCGGTTCGAGGACACGACCGCATCCACTTCCCTGGATGAGCTGCGGTCCCTGCAGTCCCGGACCAATGCACTGGGTGTCACGGCGGATGGGCTGGCGGTCACCGCTGGGCTCGGCGTCGGGGCAGCCGTCGTCATGGCTGCGTTTTGAGCGGCGTTCGGGGAGACGCGGAGGGGGACCTCCTGCACAGCGGACAGCAGGTCGACCGCTATGTCGTCAAGGACATCGTCGGGCGAGGCGGACTCGCGGTCGTGTACCGGGTCGAGCACACGCAGCTCAAGAGCTCCTTTGCCTTGAAGCAGCTGCTGGTGACGAGCCCCGACATCCGCCAGCGTCTCCGGCAGGAAGGCATCGTCCAGGCGAACGTGCGGCATGCAAACCTCGTGCTCGTGACGGACATGATCGAGCTGCCGACGGGGCCGGGGCTGGTCATGGAATTCGTGGATGGCCCGACGCTGGAGCAGCTCCTCGCAGGGGGCCAGCAGCTGCCCGTGGAGGACGTGGATCAGATCGCGGAGGGACTCATCGCCGGGGTCGTCGCCGCCCATGGGAAGGGACTGATCCACCGGGACCTCAAGCCCGGCAATGTGTTGCTCCAGACGGAGTCGGGCGTGCACACACCGCGCATCACGGACTTCGGCTTCGTGAAGGTCCTGCGGGGCGACACGGACCTCGATCTGTCCGTGACCCGACCCGGCATCCAGCTTGGGACGCCTCGATACATGGCACCGGAGCAGGCCACGGATGCACGGCGGGTCGACCAGCGGGCAGACGTCTATTCCCTGGGTGCGGTGCTCTACGAACTCGTGACGGGCCAGAAGGCCTTTCCAACTGCGGACGCTGGCTTTGTTGGGCTGGAGGAATCCAAGCGCCGGGACCGGTACATCCCGCCCCACGAGCTCCGACCGCAGATGCCCCCGAGATGGCAGCGGGCCATCGAGGGCGCACTCCGCGCAGACCCGACGGCCCGTGTCGCCAGTGCGTCTGAACTCCTCGCGCTGTGGCAGGGGCAGAATCCGGCCTCGTCGGTGGCGGCGGCCGGGCCGGTCGCTGCGCCGGAACGGCCCGCATCGACCCCGTTGCCGGGCGCCGCGGGACTCCGTCGGGGGTTGACCGGGGCGGGCATCGTTGCAGCAGGTGTGGTGGGCACCCTGCTGGCCTGGCGGGCTGGCACGGTCGAACTGCCGGACGTCACACCTGCCGGCGCGAGCGCCGTCCCGGCCCGTCCGGTGGTCAAGCCGACGGCCCGCGTGCCCGAGCCGGAATCCCGGCCGGTACCGAGCGCGCGTCCGACCGCCCCCGTCCGTGTCGTCCCCGCGCCAGCGGGTCCCGCGCGCTCCGAGCCCCCGCCGGCTGCGGTCGTTTCGGCCCCACCCGGTCCCGATCGGGACGTGGATGCGGGTTCGTCGCCTGCACCGGTTCCGGTCCCGGCGGCCGAGGCGGTCCCGGACACCGTGCCGGTGGTCGAGTCGCTTCCGCAAGAAACAGACCTCCCGGCGGGTCACGGGACCGTGCAGGTCGAGGGCGACACCACCGGGATGTACCTGCAGCGGGGCTCGTCTCGTCTTCCTCCGGGTGGCGTGCCCTCGGGGTCCTACAAGATTGTCCAGGTCGTCTCGGGCGCGCAGCCTGTCACGATGGGCCGCGTCGAGGTCGTCGCGGGGGCGGTGACGACCGTGCGATGCTCGAAGCGCCTCAAGCGCTGCAAGT
>JAYYRS010000282.1:0-11581 GCA_036126975.1 Myxococcota bacterium | reverse complement strand
GTCGCGTCCGTTTGTGGGCGCGATCACCGGTCCCCGACGGAGATCGCATGAATGCGTTCTTGTTCGACAGGCTCCACACGGGGCTTGGAAAGGTCCTCGACCTGCGCTCCGCGCAGCACGGAATCACGGCGTCCAACCTCGCGAATGCGGAGACGCCCGGGTACCGGGCCAAGTACATCCCGTTCGACCGCATGCTGTCGCAGGCCGTCGGGCGCGGAGAATCGATGGAGATGCGGCGGACCGATGAGCGCCACGTCGTCGCCCCTGGCGCCGACCCATCGAATCCGGATGTCGTCGAAATCGACCCGCCACCGTGGGCGGCTGACGGGAACTCGGTGACTCCGGAGCGAGAGGTCGTCCGGCTCAACGAGAACGCGCTGATGTATGAATCGGTGTCGCGCGGACTCAGCAAGAGAATGGCAATGCTCAAGTACGCCGCCGCAGACGGCAAGCTCGGCGGCTGAACCTCCCGACGGATCCAGGAGAAGCGATGAACCTCATCGACACACTGAGCGTCACCGCCAGCGGTCTCACCGCCCAGCGCGTTCGCTTGCAGACCGTGGCGTCCAACATGGCGAATGCCCGGACCACGCGCACCGAGGATGGCGGGCCCTACAAGAAGCGCATGCCGGTCTTCCGTGCGGAGGCCGACCCGTTCGGCTCGATGCTGGACCAGGCCATCAGCCGGGTCGAGGTCACGGAGATTGCGGAGTCGGACGACCCCAATGTCAGGGTGTTCGACCCGGGCCACCCCGATGCCGATGACAACGGCTACGTCGAGTACCCGAATGTCAATGTGCTCGAGGAGATGGTGGACATGATGATGACCGCTCGGACCTACGAGGCGAACACCTCCGTGGTGGATGTCACACGCACCATGGCCACGCAGGCCCTCGAGCTCGGGAGGTAGACATGGCTGTGAATCCCGTCATTCCCGGACTGCGGCAGGCCGCCCAGGGGCTCCCCACCACCCAGACGGCGTCATCGTCTGGCGCGGACTTCTCCCAGCGGTTGGAGTCGGCCATTCGGAGTGTCAGCGACACGCAGAACGCAGCCGACGTGCATCTCGGTCGCATGGCCTCGGGTGAGGAGGTCGACATCCACACCACGATGATCGCCATGCAGGAGGCCGACATCCAGCTACGCATGATGGTGTCGGTCCGGGACAAGGTGGTCGATGCCTACCAGCAGATGATGAGCATGGCCGTCTGACCGGTCTTTCCGGCCGCAGCCGGATAACCGCTGCCACCGTGTCGTTTCCGTTCCGTCAACCCCCTCCACCACCGCCTGCGTGAAAGGGTCCCGCCGTGCCTGGCCCCCTCGAACAGTTCCGGACCTACATCGACGGGCTTCAGCCCGGACAGCGGATCGTGTTGGTCGGGGCTGCGGTCATCGCCCTCATGACGCTCGTGGGTGTCGGGGTCTGGGGACTCCAGGATACCGACGAGGTCGTCTTCCGCTCGGGCGACCCCGGTAAGGTCCAGTCCGTCGCCGAGGCGCTCACGAGCCAGGACATCCCCCACAGCATCAGCGGGGACGGCCTTGCTATCACCGTGCCACCGCAGTTCACCGGTCGGGCGCGGATCGCAGGCGCCGCCGCGGGGGAAGTGGACGGGTTCGAACTGCTGGATGCCATCGAGCTGGGCACGTCACCCCAACGCGAACGGTGGACGTACCAACGCGCGCGCGAGGGCGAGCTCGCCCGGACGATCAACGAGCTGGATGAGGTCGAGTGGAGCCGGGTGCACCTGGTGCTGCCGGAGCGGTCGGCCTTCCTCCGGGATGAGCGTCCGCCCAGCGCCAGTGTGACCGTGAAGCTGCTCCCGGGTTCGGCGCTCGACAAGGCCCAGCTCCGCGGCATTCGCGGGATCGTGTCCGGTGCCGTTGAGGGATTGAAGGCGGCGGACGTCATCCTGGTGGACCACGAGGGCACGCTGCTTGCCGGTGGGGAAGGCGACGAAGGGAGCATGGGCGGCATGCCGACCGTGATGAACCTGCGGGCCGCCGAGGAGCGGCGGACCCGCGGCGCCATCCTCGACTCGCTCGCACGCGTGCTCGGTTCGGTCAATGACGTAACGGTCGGTGTCACGGTCGAGGTCGAGACCGCGTCTGTCGACCGGCTGACCCGGTCCCAGGATCCGGAGACGCAGGTGCTCATCTCCGAGACGATCCGCGAGGAGAAGAGCGAGAGTGCCCGGCCCGCGGGCGTGCCGGGGGCAGAGAGCAACCTCCCGGAAGAGGCGGGCGCCGCCAACGGGCAGATGACGTCGTCGGAGACGCTCGAACAGCGGTCGAACTTCCAGTACACACAGGTCGAGGAGCGGGAGGTCCTCGCGCCCGGCACGGTCAAGCGCGTCAGCGTCGGTGTGGTCGTGAACTCAGAGCGCATCGCCACCATCGCCAAATCACTCGTCGGGGTCGACGAGGAGGGCGCGGTTGACGAAGCCGCTCTCGAAGCGAAGACGGAAGAGCTGGAAGCCCAGGTCGAGGAGACCGTTCGCGTCGCGATGGGCTTCGACAAGGCCCGGGAAGACAGCGTCGTCGTGACCTTCCTTCCGTTCAGTGCAAACGCGCCGGACGTGCCGGAGGTCGCCGAAGCGGGCCTCGAGCGCCAGGTCCAGGTCGTCGGACCGCCACTGATGGTCCTTCTCGCGATGATCCTTGTCGTCTGGTTCGTCGTCCGGCCACTGGTGAGCGCAGTCTCGCGCTCTGCCGCGCCGCCCGAGCCGGTCGCGTTGGCGTCCGACCTCGGCGGAGTTCTGCTTGCCGAGGCCGGCGACGATCCGAACAGCCCACTTACCGGCGGAATGACGCCAGAGGAGGCGGCCCAGCGTGAAGCCAGCCGCAACCTCACCGAGCGACTCCGCAGCATGGTTGACAACTTTGAAAACGTCGATGCGGCAGATCTGAACCGACTCGTCGATCTGGAGCAGGAGGCGACCGCTCAGGTCCTCCGGCGCTGGATCCGGGACAGTTAGGCCGCCGCGTCTGGGGACTCCATGGCAGAAGCTGCCGCCACTGAATCCGAGCTGTCAGGCGCCCAACGCGCTGCGATTCTCGTCATGTACCTCGACCGGGAGGTCGCGAAGGGGCTGCTCCGGCAGCTGGACGACGACGATGTCCGCGCTGTCGGACTGGCGATGGGCTCCATCGAGAATGTTGATCCTGCGGTCATCGAGGCCGTGATTGGTGACTTTGTCCGGGACCTCCATGAGGTCAGCATGATGCCCCGGTCCGGGCCCGACTTCGTCGCCAAGGTGCTGCCACAGCTTCTCGATGAGACGCGTCGGAACGAGCTCCTGCCGATCATCAACCGGCGGGTCAACAAGGAGTTCGAGCAGTTCATCTCGATGCGCCCGGCGGCCTCGGTCGCGGCCATGCTGCGCGACGAGCCTCCGCAGACGCAGGCCGTGGCGCTGTGCCTGATGGGGCCCGAGAACGCCGCGATGGTGCTCAAGCACCTCCCGGAGGAGACGAAGACCGCCATCACGGTCCGGATGGCACGGCTCAAGCGGATTCCGGGAGAGCTCGCCGACGACGTCATCGTCGCGTTGCGTGCCGCGCTCGGCAAGCAGGACGACCACCTTGATGTGGGCGGTGTCGACCGGACGGCAAGGATCCTCGGCCGGATGAGCCGCAACGAAAATGGTGCCATCCTGGAGGGGGTCTCCGATGAGGATCCGGATCTCGCGGACAGCTTGCGCCGCCGCATGATCGTATTCGAGGATCTCGTCCAGCTTACGAATATGGCAATTCAGGTCGTGCTCAAGCAGGTCGACCGGGATGACATGGTCCTTGCCCTCAAGGGTGCATCGAGTCAGCTGCAGGACCTCTTCCTGGCGAACGTCTCGAGTCGTGCGGCGGATGACATTCGTGAAGAGATGGAGATCATGGGTCCCGTGCCGCGGTCTCGCATCCGTGCCGCACAGGAGCGGATCGTCGCTGCCGCGTTGACGCTCGCCGAGGAAGGCTCCATCTACCTGCCGATGGGCGCTGAAGACGAGGAGGACTAGCGCGTGGCCGACTTCGTCCCGTTCCGCTCTGCGAGTGGCTTCCGGCCGCACGTGTTCGCGGACCAGCTCGCGCCACTGGTTGAGGGTGCGCAGCCGGAAACGATCGCGGTGGACCGTCCTGCGGTCGGGGGGAGCGTCCCGGATCACGGTGCCGGGGCCGCGTCGACCGGGCTCGACCGGACCATGCCTGCGTCGGCTGAATCGCAGCTGGAGCCGGAGCCGGTCGGGCCGACGGCGGCCGAGATCGAAGCCATGATCGCAGAGGCGGAAGCCCGCGGCCGCGAGGAAGGCCAGGCGGATGCCGTGGCGGCGGTCGCGGCGGTCGAGGCGCGCGCCAACGAGGAGTTCACTCGTCTGCAGGCCGTGGTGGACGGCGTCGAGGCCTACCGCGAGACGCTCGCCCAGGAAGCACGGGATGCGTGCGGGCGACTGGTCGTGCAGGCGTTGCGACGCGTCGCCATGCGCACGCCGGAAGTGCTGGATGCGGTTCTTGAGGCTCGGTGCGCCGAGGTCGCCGAGAACATGCTTGGAACCGGACCTGTGACCATTCGCGTCCATCCCGACGATGTGAAGCTGGCGGAACGGCTCCTCGGGGAACGCGGCGGCTGGACGCTGGTGGCCGACCGCAGTGTGAAGGGGGGCTGCATCGCGGAGAGCGAGGCGGGCCGGATGGACGCGAGCCTGGATGCAGGGCTTGATGCCATCCAGGAGGCCGTGAAGGCGTGGCGCGCCGAGTCCAAGGGGAACCCATGAGCCTGGGGCTCGGGGGGATGGGCGCGCACCTGGACGCGGTCCCTCTGGTGAGGCGGCGCGGTCGGGTCGTCCAGGTCGTCGGAACAGTCATCGAAGCCGACCTCCCTGGGGTCGCTGTCGGTGAACTCACTGAGATCGGCCGGACCCTCGCGGAAGTGATCGGATTTCGCGGGCACCGCGCACTGCTGATGCCGCTGGGTTCGCTTGAGGGCGTGTCGCATGGCAGCGCGGTGCGGGTTCGAAGCACCCAGCTCACGGTCGCGGTCGGGCCCGGTCTGCTCGGCCGGGTGGTCGATCCCCTTGGTCAGCCGATGGACGGACGGCCCCTCACCAACGTCCCGGGCAGGCGCGGGCTTCAGTCGACCGCGCCCGATCCGATGAAGCGCCACTTGATCGAGTCGCCGTTGCCTACGGGTGTCCGGGCGCTCGACGGGTTGCTGACGGTCGGAACAGGCCAGCGGGTTGCCGTGATGGCCGGCTCGGGAGTCGGGAAGAGCACACTGATGGGGATGGTGGCGAAGAATGCCAAGGCCGACGTCAACGTCGTTGCGCTCATTGGAGAGCGCGGGCGGGAGGTCCGGGAGTTCCTGGAGCGCGACCTCGGCCCCACGGGTCTCGCACGCTCCGTGGTGGTGCTCGCGACCTCGGACGCCTCCCCCGTTCTCCAGGTCAAGGCCATGTCCGCGGCGCTGGCCATTGCCGAGCACTTCCGCGATGAAGGGCAGCGGGTCCTCATGATGGTCGACAGCCTGACGCGGCTCGCCATGGCACAGCGGCAGATAGGGTTGTCGGCTGGCGAGCCGCCCACAACCAAGGGGTACACTCCATCGGTGTTCTCGATGATGCCCCGGCTGCTTGAGCGCGCAGGCCCGGGCGCGGGCAGCGGGAGCATCACCGGGCTCTTCACCGTGCTCGTCGAAGGCGATGACATGGATGACCCGGTCGCCGACACCGTACGTGGCATCGTCGATGGCCACATCGTCCTGTCGAGGAAGCTCGCCAGTCACGGCCACTACCCGGCCATCGACATCCTCCAGAGCGTCAGCCGCACCATGCCCTCGACCGTGTCCCCGGAGCAGGTCGCCTGGGCAAACCGCGTTCGTGCATTGATCGCAACGTATCGAGAGAACGAGGAGCTCATCAGGCTCGGAGCGTACAAGGCGGGTACCGATCCCGAGGTCGACGCAGCGATACAGTCGAATCCGACCATCAATGCGTTCCTCCGGCAGGCCGTGGATGACGCGACGGACTGGAATGCGATGCTGCAGGGCCTGGGGCGCGTCGCTGTTGACGGCGCCGCCCGTGGAGAGGGTCCTGTCGGCGTGCGGCGTGCGCGGCGCGGGAGTGAGGCATGAGGAAGGCTCTGGCGACCCTGCTCCGCGTGCGCGACGTCGAGAAGAAGCAGGCGCGCCAGACCTTTGGGGAAGCGGAACGCGCGAGGATCGCCCAGGAGGGTGTCGTGGGAGGCATCCACGACGAGATCGACCGCGCCCGTACAGATGCGGCTGGTCGCGGCGCCGGACTGCCCGCCCATTGGATCGCCTTGGAGCACCAGTGGCGGCTTCGCAAGGAGGTCGAACTCCGACGAGCGCACCAGGAGCTTGCCGTCCGGGAAGAGAAGGCGGCGGAGGCTCGGGCAGCGCTCACCCATGCATCCCGCGAATCTCGTGTCGTGGAAGCCGCATTGGAGAGCTATGATGAAAAGGTCGCGGTAGAGAACCGGCGAGCGGAGGGCCGCAAGCTGGACGCGACAGCGACCCAGCGTTGGTGGCAGGAGAACTCCTGATGGCGCGAACATCCGGCTGGTCCCTCGGCATGCTGCTGATCGGAAGCCTGATCGGCCTCGGGGTTTCTGCGCTCGGGGCGCCCGAAGACGACCTCGCGGAGTCGATCCGGCCCACGGCGGACCGGGGGCGTGAGGAGGTCATGGCCCTTTTGTCCCGCAAGGAGCGCGCGCTCGAGCGGCGAGAGGCTACCCTCAATGCCCGCGAGGCCGACCTCCGGGCAGCGGAGACCCAGGTGGAGGACCGGCTGACAGAGCTCCAGGGGCTCCGCGGTGAGATCCGGTTGCTTCTCACGGACCTGGATGCCGACCGAGAGTCGAGGGTCGTGCACCTCGTCAAGATGTTCGAGAGCATGCGTCCGCCGCAAGCAGCCGACATCCTTACCGTGACCGAGGATGCCATCGCGCTCGAGGTGCTCGAGCGGATGAACCGGGCCAAGGCCGGGAAGACGCTCGCGGCAATGCCGCCGGAGCGGGCCGCGTACCTCGCAGAACGGATCGGTGATTCGGCGCTGCGCAAGGAGCTGACCCAGTGAATGTCCAGATGGCCATTGAAGTCGGGCCAGCAGGCCGGAAGGCGGAGGCACCGGTGGTTCCCGTCCCGGAGGGCGACGGCAACGAGCCAGGTGCCTTCGACGACGCGCTCTCCGAGGCGCAGTCGGCCGATGCAGAAGCATCATCAGTTCCCGAGCAGCCGGGCGCGGATGCCCCGGGCGCGGGTGGCCGTGACGATTCGGGGGAGGCAGGTGCGCAGGCAGCAGCCGGCCACGCTGCGGTCACGGGCCGGGCGTCGTCAGGACCGTCCGGCGGCGGTGGCGGTGGCGCCGGAACCACAGTGAAATCGCCAGCCGGGGCGCTGGACGTCCCGCAACCGCCCGCCCAGCAGGCGTCTGCCTCCTTGGTCGATGCCGGCCGGGCCGATGTTCCGCTTTCGCCACCGCAGGTGGCTTCGGAAGGATTGGGGGCAGGACTGCAGCCGGCTCGCGGGGCGCGTACGCTCGACACCGCGCCGTGGTTTGCCGTTCGCTCGGGAGCAGCACGGGCGCGCGGCCAGGCGCTCGCGCAGGCGCTCCAGCCGGCGCTCGAGGAGACGACGACACTTGCGACCCGCGCGGACCAGGGCGCCCTTCGGTCCGGCTCCGGGCAGACGGTGCTCGGCTCGGCGGTCGAAGTCCAGCGAATGGTCGACGGCAAGACAGAGGTGCGCGCGCCGGAACTCGTCGCCCGTGCCGTGACCCACAACGCGGCCAAGGGTGCCATGCTCCAAGGGAAGCGGGCGGGAATCGAACTGCCCCAGACAGTCCTTGAGGCGGCGTCATCGAGTTCCGGTGATGTCCCGGTGGCGCGCCCCGAAGCGGGGGAGCCCGGCCCGCCATCGCCGGTCGCGCAGCGCCCAGCGGCCGACGCGCGTCCGGCTGCACCTGCCCCTGGCGGGACGGCTCCGGCCGCCACCTTGGTTCCGGAGGCCCCGGTAGGGGTCGACATCGCGCCCGGTACCACGCCGGCCGATGGCCTCGGTTCGATGGCCCGCGGCGCGGCGGGTACCGCAGCTGCAGCCACGGACGCAGCGCTCGCGGCCGGCCGTCCGACAGAGGCGCAGCTCGGTCAGGTCGCCGTGCCAGACGCTGACCACATGGAGCTGAAGGTGTCAGATGGTGACCGGTCGTTCCGGCTGTCGGTCGCGCGCGAAGCCGACGGGCTCAACGTCGAACTCAAGGCGCCCCGGGAGATCGTTGCCGAACTTCGCGCGCTGGAACCCGACGTCGAGGCTGCGCTCGCGGAAGACGGGTACGACCTTGCGTCCTTTGACGCGCAGGCCGAGGACAGCCAGTCCGAGGCCGCGGGGCAGGGGACGGAGGAGTCTTCGACCGATGCCGACGGTCGCGGCGGCGACGCCCCGGAGACCCGGGGAGCACCCGTGGCGCCTGCAGGGCAGGGCCGCATCATCAACCGGCTCGCCTGAACCAACCCTGAACACCGGGGCCTTCGATGTCCACCGATGCGCTTAGCCAGCTCACGAACGTCAACACCTCTGCGCAGCTCCCGAGCCAGGGACCCGATGCAGCGACCTCGGAGCTGGGCAAGGATGCCTTTCTCAAGCTGCTTGTGACGCAGCTCCAGTACCAGGATCCCCTGGACCCGACAGAGAATGAGGAGTTCGTCGCCCAGCTTGCGCAGTTCTCTCAGGTGGAACAGCTGACGACGGCGAACGACTCGCTGGAGACGCTCTACGCGGCCATGGCGTCGATGAACAACGCGTCCATGACGCAGCTGCTCGGGAAGGAAGTCCTCGCGAAGGGCGACACCTTCGCCTATGGGGGCAAGGGGGACCAGGCGCTGCACTTCGACGCCAGCAGCACCGCTGCGTCGGCGTCCGTGACCGTGATGAACGCCGACGGCCGGGTCGTCTACAGCGGCGACCTCGGAGGGCTCGATGCCGGACGAGGCAGCTGGGTCTGGGATGGCAAGACCATCGGTGGCGCAACCGCAGCCGAAGGGGAGTACAGCTTCGCCATCACGGCAAGGGACAGGAATGGTGATACGGTTGCCGTAATGGAAATGGTCCGAGGCCAGATCGACGGGATGTCATTCGAAACCGGGTCACCGGTGCCCTCCATCAAGGGGGTCGACATCGACCTGGGAGATGTCCTCGAGGTCTTCACTTCTGATAATGAAGATGACGGGGAGCCCAGCGCGTGAGTGTTTCCGACGTCGATTTCGCGAGCGCCGTCCAGCGCGTCCAGAACCGGGGCAGCGAGCCCCGGACACGGACGGGTGCGCCACGGGACGACGCGGCGTTCGAGCGGGCGCTCGAACGCGCCACGCGCGGCATCGGGAGCGGGTCGCCCACACGGGGCCACGGCGTCTCGCGCCCCGGAGATCCCGCTGGCGGCCTCGCGGATGTCCGTTTTTCCCGCCACGCCTCCGCTCGTCTGGAGAGTCGGGGGATCGAGCTTTCACAGGTTGAAATCGGCGAGATCTCCAGCGCCGTCGATCGGCTGCATCAAAAAGGGGCTCGCGAGTCCTTGCTATTGATGGGCGATCATGCATTTGTCGTGGGTGTGCCTCGGCGCACCGTCATCACCGCCATGACGCGCCAAGAGGCCGTCGGGAGCATCTTCACCAACATCGATTCAACTCTGGTCATGCGCTGAGGGGACGTCCTCAGGCAGACCCCAAGGGCAGGAGGCCGAAGCCTCTGGTCGCCCGTGACAACTACCAGGCCGGACCAAGGGACTAGACCGCCCGCGGAGGCCTGGAGACAGCAGCCCGATGCGTTGCTGTCTGGATGCCCGGCCTGGGCGTCCATCCGTGTGTGCAACCACAGACCTCTCCGGGAGGGTCCATGTCCCTGTTCAGCACCATGAACACCGCCACGTCCGGGCTTGGCGCCGCCAGCTCACGCATGGGCGTCATCGGCGACAACATCGCGAATCTCAACACCACGGGGTTCAAGGGGAGCCGCGCCGAGTTCGCCGACTTCCTGCCACAGGATGTGTTCGGCCTCGCGGGGCCGTCGCAGCTTGGGAAGGGGGCAGCGCTGAATGGCATCTCGACGCTCCACCAACAAGGCAGCATCGACCAGAGCACGAACGCGCTGGACATGGCCATCAGTGGAAACGGGTTCTTCGTCGTCAACGATGGGGTCCAGGACTTCTACTCGCGGAACGGGACGTTTTTCCTTGATGAAGATGGGTTCGTGGTCAACACGCAGGAGCTCAACCTCCAGGGGTACAACGCGACGGATGGCGTACTTGGCGCGACCGTGGAGGACCTCCAGCTCGACCTCGACCCGATCGCGCCGGACGCGACGACGACCATCACGATGACGGCGAATCTGTCGGCCGAGGCAGATTTCTCGACCACGCCGGTTGCGTCCCTGACGTTTGACGGAAACACCGACACGCTCGAAGATGCCGCAGATCAAGCGGATTTCGCGACTTCGATCACGGTCTACGATTCATTGGGTACGCCTCACCAGGTCACCGTGGTGTTCGAGCGCACCGCCACGGGGGACTGGTCGTACTACTCGCTGGTCGATGCATCGGAGGTCACATCGACCTCGCTGCCGACGGGGGGAGCGGAGGGCAACGCCTTCCAGATCGCATCCGGCACGGTGTCGTTCGACACCGATGGCAACCTCACAAGCATCTCCGAGACGCTCACGTCGGCATCGGATCCCTGGAGCTTCACCGGCGCCAGCTCCCAGGACCTCACCCTGGAGTTCGGCATCGACACGGCCGGTGTCGCGACGGACGGGCGTCTGCGCCAGCACAACGGCGATTCCAACGTTTCGGCCGTCGCCCAGGATGGTTTCCCGACCGGGAACCTGACCAGCCTCTCCGTCGATTCAGACGGCATCATCTACGGCGAGTACACAAACGGCGAAGAGTTCGTGATGGGGCAGGTGGTGCTTGCGAAGTTCCCGTCCAATGGTGGGCTCGAGCGGGTGGGCAACACGTTGTTCCGCGCCACGCTCGACTCCGGAGCCCCTGCCGTCGGCGCCCCCGACACAGGCGGCCGTGGCGTCGTCGCGGGCAATGCGCTCGAGAAGTCGAACGTTGACCTCGAAGACGAGTTTGTCTCCATGATTACGGCCCAGCGGACGTTCCAGGCGAATGCCCGGGTGATCAACACATCCAATGACACGCTCCAGGAGCTGGTCAACCTCGTGTAGCGCCCGCTTCGAGGCCGGGCGCGGTCGGGGCGGGGGGTTGGCAAGGCCTCCCGCCCTTGTTGATGGTCCGAGCGACCCCGATGTCGTCACCAGCGGCCGATGGACTTGAATCTCCTCTCCGCGTGCCTCAAGATTCGGTGTGGCTGGCCGAAGACCCAGCCGAGGTGAGCATGGATCTCGCAACCATCGTTGGTATTGTCGCGGCCTTCCTTCTGATGGTGGCCGCCATCGTCATCGGCGGTCCGCTGGACGCCTTCTTTGATGGTCCGTCGGTCCTGCTGGTGCTGTTCGGGTCGATCGCGATCATGGCCGTTGGCTACCCGGGCGGGCACCTCAAGAACGCATTCAAGATCC
>JAYYRS010000281.1:0-7063 GCA_036126975.1 Myxococcota bacterium | reverse complement strand
CGTCCCCATCGTCGAGAACGGCTACCTGTTCCTGTTCGACGAGGACGCCGCCGTGGCCGCCGCCGCGGAACGCGTCGAGATGCAGCACGGGGTCGGCCTGGCAGATGTCGAGCTGCTGGACGGACCCGAAACCGAGCGACGATTCCCGTTCGTGGATGCCGGCGCAGTGCGCGGTGCCACATGGTGCCCATCCGACGGCTTCCTTCGCCCCGAGGTGGTCTATGGGGAAGCGGCGGCGTCCGCCCGGACCCGTGGAGTCCGCATCCTGCAGAACGCGCCCGTGACCGAGGCCCGGCATGCGGGCGGACGGCTGACGGCCGTGAAGGCAGGGGGGACGTGGCTGGAGGCGGATCTGTTCGTCGATGCCACCAATGCCTGGAGCGCACGCCTTGCACCGATCCTGGGCGCAACCATGCTGCCCGTGCTGCCCATCAAGCGGCACCTGTGGTTCCTCGTCCGTGGCGATGCAATGACCGCCGCCGAGCTGTCTCGCCTGCCCATGGTCATCTCGCCGAAGGGCGCCTACTGCCATCCCGAGAACGCCGACACCCTGATGTGCGGCTGGGCACTTCCGGTCGAGGCGGAGCCGGATTTCAGCGACGCCGACCAGGACCGCATCCTTGAAGCCTTCGACCATCGCGGCGGCCCGGACTCGTTCGCATTCGAGACCTGGCTTGCGCTCGCCGAGGTCATGCCGAGCATCGGGGAGTTTGCGGGGATCCAGGCGACGACCTGTGGGTTCTACGGGGTGACGCCGGACCACAACCCCTTCCTGGGCTTCGACACGCGGGTACCCAATCTCCTGAGGCTGGTGGGGTTCTCCGGCCACGGTGCGATGTTCGGGCCCTTCACCGCGCGGGTCGCGGAGGTCCTTGCAGATGCGGGGGCCGCCGTGCCGTCCGTGACGGTCCTGGGACGTTCCGCGGGCATGGCGCCCTTCGCCCTGGACCGCGGATTCCACGGCCACGAGGCCATGGTCATCTGATCAGGACCCGTCGCGCACAATCCCCTGGCGGTGCAGCGGATCATGCGTGCCCTCGACGTACGGTCAGGCTTGTTACCCCTATGGAGCCGCCGGTGGCGCAACCGCGATCGGGCGAGCGCCGCGCGTGCCCAACGCCGCTGGACGCCCCCCCCTCTCCGCCCGCGCCGCCTGCCAGCCAGGAGGTTGCCATGGTCGAGGAGCAGGAGCTGTACGAAGGCGTCCCGGAGCCCACCGCGGACGAGCTCGTCCAGGCGTACCGCGTCGGCGTCCGGTCCCGCGCCATGGAAGAACACATCGTCCGCCACGTGAATCGCGGTGAGGTGAAGTTCGCCATCTGGGGTCCCGGTGAGGAGGTCCACGGGACCGCCACTGCGCTCGCCCTGTCAAAGCTGATCCCCGTCGAGAAGTTCGGGATCATCCCCCATTATCGATCGGGCGCCCTGTGCTCGATGTGGTGTGAACTCCACGGCAGCGATGACTTCACGCTGCGCGTGCTGCGCCAGCAGTTCTCGAAGGAGACCGACGAGATGTCCCGCGGGCGGCAGATGGTCTACCACCTGGACATCCACGAGATGGGCATTCTTCCAGTGCAGTCGCCGGTTGGGATGCAGCTCGGCAAGGCCGCAGGCTACGCGCTCGGATTCAAGCTCAAGGGTGTCGAGGGCACCCTTTCGATGGGCATCATCGGCGATGGGACCTCCGCGGAGGGCGACCTGCACGATGCGATGAACGCAGCGAGCGTGTGGGACCTGCCGGTCATCCTCATGGTCACCGACAACGGGGTGGCGATCTCGACCAATCCCGATGAGGGGCGGGGGATCAAGGACTTCGAGCGGTACGCACAAGGGTTCGGGATCCAGTTCTTCTCCTGCGATGGCACCGACTTCTGGGACGTCTACAACACGACCTATGCCGCGGCACGCTACGTCAAGGAGCACGGCAAGCCGGTCTTCTTCCACGTCCACAACCTGCCGCGCTTCAACGGCCACAGTTCCGCCGCGGACACCACGTTCGACCTCGGCCAGGACGACCCGCTCATCAAATTCGGAGACGCGCTGATCGAGCAGGGGGTGTTGAAGCCGGGCGACACCCTCCAGCGGGTCGAGGGCAAGGGCGCGGACTTCTTCGCGCATCACGAGCTCGGACGGCTGATGGGCCAGGAGGACGAGCGGGTCCGCAGCATCTTTGCGCAGGTCAAGGCGGAGCCGGACCCGCCGACGGAGAGCGTGCTCACCAACGTGATGGCCCCGTTCCCCGCGGTCACCGAAGCGCCCGTGGGGGGCAGCACGAACATCTCGTACGGCGGCGCCATCCGGGCCGCGGTCTCCCACATCATCGAGCGCCACAATGGTGCCCTGTGGGGGCAGGACGTCGCCAAGCTGGGCGGCGTCATGCAGGCCACCGCCGGGCTGCAGGAGCGACACCCCGGGCGGATCTTCGATGCGCCCCTCAACGAGCCGCTGATCGTCGGAACGGCATGTGGCGCGGGGCTCCACCGGGACATGGTGATCCTGCCGGAGATCCAGTTTGGCGACTACTCGCTGAACGCATTCCACTGGCTGGTCCACATGGGCAACCTGTACTGGACGACGAACGGAAACTCGAACTTCGCGACGATCCTCCGGACCCCTGTGGATCCATTCGGCGGCGGCGCCGTGTACCACTCCATGTCCATCGATGGCTACTTCACGCCCATCCCTGGTCTTGTCGTGCTGATGCCGTCGACGTCGTGGGACGTCTACGGGCTCCTGATGACGGCGGCGGAGTACAAGGGGCCGGTCATCTGCCTCGAACCCAAGTGGATGTACCGCCAGACGCTGGGCCCCGCGTTCCCCGGAGAGCCGACCGACAAGAAGGAGGTCGCGGCCCTGCGCAAGATGATCATGCGGGGCGGGATCCCCGAGATCGACCCAGCCCTGCGGGTGCCGTTCAGCAAGGCGGCGGTTCGCCGCGCGGGCAACGACGTCACCATCGTCGCGTGGGGCCGGGCCGTCTGGACGGCTGCGCGGGCCGCGGAGGCCCTGGAGAAGGAGGGGGTTGACGCGGAGGTCATCGACCTCCGGACGCTCGTTCCTCCGGACCTCGACACGATCGCCGACAGCGTCGGCCGGACCGGCCGTCTGGTGGTGGCGGCGGAGGACCGCGCCTTTGCGGGGTTCGTTCGATCGATCCAGGGCGCGATGGTCGAGCGTTTCCCCGGGCTTCCGACGCGTGCGCTCGGGCAGAAGAACATCCCCGGCATCGCGCAGTGCCTCGCGCTCGAAGAGGCCACGATCCTCACGGACGGCGACATCGTCGAGGCGGCGCGGGAGCTTCTCGGTACGCGGAGCGCCGGCGGCATCAGCGGCTGGTCCTACGTGCCGCCTCGCTACTTCATCGACTAGCGGGAATCGTCCTGGGGACGCGCCGGAGGCTGCTGGCGTCCCGTCGCCGCTGCGGGGGCGCTGCGGTTGCCGTCCTCGTCAAGCGCGGTGACAAAGAAGACGGCTCGTGTGGCGTCGCTGCACGGCACGCCGGTCTCGGACTCGCTGTAGCTGCCCGAGCAGCTCCCCGCCGTGTCGCATGCGAGGTCGAGGCGCGCCCACTCCGCTCCATCAAACTCCACAACGACACCATCCGGCACGACGCGCTCCAGTGTGTCGATGCCCTGGGGGTCATCGGCCGTGCCGCTGACGACCCAGATCCAACGGGCCTCGCCGGTCTCGTGCTGGTAGCAATGGGCATCCGCCGCGCTCATGGTGGGCGGCTGTTCGCTCGAGGGGGTGTCGCCCCCGGTGCCACCGCCGGAACCGCCTTCAGTCCCCCCGCCGCTGCCCGTGTCCCCGGAACCTGATCCACCCGGGACGTGCGCTGCGGTGTCATCGGCTCCCGAAGGGCTGGCGGCCTTGTCGCCACATGCCGCGACCGACAGCAGGCAGGCAACAAGGCCGGCTCGAAGCTCCATGTGCTCCCTCCAGGCTCCCGAGTATAGGGGCAAGCGTCCGGCGGCGGGAGGGGCTTGGCGCTCATTGCCGGCTGTGGAAGCACCATCTGATGTGATGGCTGAAAGGCGGTGGTCGGCCGTTGACAGGGGCAGGGATTGGCTGGATAATCCGGGCGTGAGCGTGCATCCCCTCCTCGCCGACTCCCCTCGGCGACACCTCCAGCGCCCCCCCAAGCAGACCGCCTCCCGACGCGGTCCGACCTCGGGTGCAACCCTCCCGCCCCCATCCCTCCCATGTCCTTCGACCTCTCTGAACTCCGGCCGCGGCGCATTGCCGACCTGGTCGACATCGCTCGTGAACTCGGCGTCGACAACGCCCCTGGCCTGAAGAAGCAGGAGCTGGTCTTCGAGATCGTCCGAAGGCGGGCCGCTCGAGGGGGCGCGCGGGGTGCCGGCGTGCTCGAGACGCTCCCCGACGGCTTCGGATTCCTGCGTTCGCCTGACTGCAACTACCTGCCAGGGCCGGACGACATCTACGTCTCGCCTTCCCAGATTCGGCGGTTCAACCTCCGAACCGGCGACCTGGTGGCGGGACAGGTCCGTGCCCCCAAGGAAGGGGAACGCTACTTCGCGCTCATCAAGATCGAGGCTGTCAACGAGAGATCGCCAGATTCCGAGCGCGAGAAGATCCTCTTTGACAACCTCACGCCGGTGTTCCCGAACCGTCCGCTTCCGATGGGAGACGGTGAACCAGCGGTGCGGTTTGTCGATCTCGCAGCGCCAATCGGTTTTGGGCACCGGGTCCTCCTGAAGGCGCCGCCCCGCAGCGGCCGGACCTTCATGATCACCGCCATGGTGCAGGCCCTCCGGGCGCAGACGCCAGACGTCGCCGTCATGATCGTCTTGATCGATGGTCGACCGGAGGAGGTCACCGTCATGGACCGCGCGGTCGATGCCGAGGTGCTCACGTCCACCTTTGACGAGCCCCCCAGCCGCCACGTGCAGGTGGCGGACATGGCGCTCGAGCGTGCGCGGCGCATGGCGGAGCAGGGCCGGGACGTGGTGGTCTTCCTGGACTCGCTCACGCGGCTCGCCCGCGCCTACAACGCGGTGTCTGCGACCGGCACGCGCGAGGTCCATGGCGCCGTCGACATGCACGCGATCCACCTCGCTCGGCGCACGTTCGGCGCCGGGAGGGCGCTGGAAGAAGGGGGCAGCCTGACCATGATCGCGACGGCCCTGACGGGCACCGCCTCTCCAGTCGACAAGGTCCTGCTCGACGAACAGGAGGGGTCTGCGAACGTGGAGCTGTTCTATGACGGAGGGCTGGCAGCTGCCCGTATCCGTCCCGCGATCGACCCGATCGCATCGCATTCGCGCGACGCAGAGCACCTCCACCCGTCGGCAGAGCGGGCTGCCCGCGAGGCACTGCTGAATGGCCTGTCACTCGACCCGCGGGAGCGCCATGCGGCACTGCTCCAGCGCATCGAGGGGGCGCCCGACAACGCGACCCTGCTCGGCCTCCGCGGGCTTGACAGGAAGGCGGCGGCAGGCGAGTAGCGCACGGGCAGGAGGCCGGGTTCCCTTCCGACAGGGCGGGTCGCCCGGCGGCCGCTGCGCCCAGACCCGGCACCGGAGGGTGCCCCACACCACACTGGCGGGAGTCGAGCATGTTCCGCAACCTCGATGAGGCCGTCGCCCGGCTCGAAGAGCTCGATTCGCACCTCATGAATCCCGAGGTCACCCAGTCTCCTTCGCGTCTCCGCGACGTGACGCGCGAGCGGGCCCACCTTGTCCCCGTGGTCGAGCAGTGGCAGGAACTCGAGCGGTGCCGCCAGGAGCTGGGAGAGGCCAGGGAGCTGCTCGACGACCCGGAGATGCGCGAGATGGCTGCCGCCGAGATGGATGGCCTCAAGGAGCGGATCCCCGAGATCGAAGACGCACTCCGGAAGGCGCTCGTCCCGCCGGACCCCTTCGAGGGACGCGACATCATCCTCGAGATCCGTGCGGGCACCGGCGGAGATGAAGCGGCGCTGTTCGCTGCCGATCTCTACCGGATGTACCAGCGCTACAGCGATGGCCATCGCTGGAAGATGGAGACCCTCAGCAGTTCGGAGATCACCGTGGGGGGCGCGGGCGGAAAGTCTGCCGTCGGCTTCAAGGAGATCATCGTCCAGGTAGCCGGGGAGGATGCCTACAAGTTCCTGCGACACGAGTCGGGTGTCCATCGGGTCCAGCGGGTGCCGCTCACGGAGACACAGGGACGAATCCACACCTCGGCTGCCACCGTTGCGATCATGCCCGTCCCCGAGGAGATCGAACTCAACGTGCCGGACAAGGACCTGCGGATCGATGTCTTTCGGGCGTCCGGACCGGGAGGGCAGTCCGTCAACACCACCGACTCCGCGGTGCGCATCACGCACATCCCGACGGGCATCACCGTGCAGTGCCAGGACGAGAAGTCCCAGCACAAGAACAAGGCCAAGGCCATGAAGGTCCTCTCGGCGCGACTGCTCGAGTCGATGCAGGCCGAGCAGGACGCAGAGCTGTCCGCACAACGTCGGGCGCAGGTGGGGTCAGGCGACCGCTCCGAGCGGATCCGGACGTACAACTACCCACAGAACCGGCTGACGGACCACCGAATCAATCTGACCCTCTACCCGCTCGACCGGGTCGTGGCAGGCGACCTGGCGCCGGTGGTCACTCCGCTGAACGACCACCTGATGGAGCAGCTCCTCGCGGACCAGGGCGCGGGCGCCTTCAGCGGTTGACCGCCGCTCATGGCGGCCCGTAGAGCGGACTCGTGGCGGCCCAGGCTGGACCACCGAGCTCCGGCCACGCGCCGGCGTCGCCCTCGCAGACTGCGATCACCCACCGCTGGGCTGGCACGAATGTGCCGCCCTCGACCTGCGGTGCCGTGGACTGGTGGGCTTCGAAACGGGCCAGCTCGACCCCCCCCTCACCGAGCAGGCGCGCGTGGGTGATCGGCATCCAGTCGGGCCCGCTGCAGGTCAGCGTGACCGGGAGCCACGGCGCGTCGACGTGGTCGCCCGGTCCCTTTCCCAGGACGTCCAGTTCGAGCAGGGGACCGTTGGAAGCGACGGTGGCTCCCGTCTCGAGGGCGCGCTCTGCGGAGACGATTTCGGGGCCGAGAG
>JAYYRS010000280.1:0-5474 GCA_036126975.1 Myxococcota bacterium | reverse complement strand
GGGTACCGCCGACACGCCCGGCGTTTTGAGCCCACGGACCTCGATGTCGACCTCTCCGGCGTCCATGTGTTGGTCACCGGCGGGAATGGTGGGCTCGGCATGGCGACGGCGCGCGGTCTGCTGCGGCGCGGCGCCAGCGTGCACCTCGCGTGCCGCCGCGCCGATGCTGGGGCCGCCGCCGCCGCCCAGCTGCAGCGGGAGTCGCTCCCCGGCACCGTCCGCGCCTTTCCACTCGACCTCGAGACCCGCGCACGGGTGGATGCCGCGACTCCCCAGCTGCCCCCCCGGGTCGACGTCCTGATCCACAACGCCGGCATCCTCCCAGCTGCTCGCGGCCACACCGAAGACGGCCTCGAACGGACCCTGGCGGTGAACCTCGTCGGACCCCACCGGCTGACCTGGGCGCTTCGGGACGCGCTGGCCCGGAGTCCCTCCCCCCGGGTGATCCTGGTCTCCTCCGGCGGTATGTATCTGCAACGGCTCGACGTCGATCAGCTCGACAACGAGCAGGGTCGGTTTGACGGCCCTACGGCATACGCGCGGACCAAGCGAGCCCAGGTCGTGCTCGCGCCGCTGCTGCAGGATCGGCTCGGTCCGCGGGCACACGTCTCGTCCATGCATCCGGGCTGGGCCGACACGGGGGGGGTCCGTCGGCAGCTCCCGACCTTCTATCGGGTCATGAAGCACCGGCTGCGCACCCCGGCGGAGGGGGCGGATACAACCGTCTGGCTCGCGGCGCGGCGCCCGGCACCCGACCCGGCCGGCGGTTTCTTCTTCGACCGGGCGGCGCAGGACCCGGCGGCGGTTCCCGGCACGCGGACGGCGCCGGAGGAGGCCGAACGACTCTGGCACTGGCTGTGCGAGCAAGCCGGCGTCCCCGCCGAGGGATGGAGGCTCCCCGACTGAGGCTCAATCGTGCTCGCGGGTGTCCACGAAGACGATGGCATCGCCTGTGGTCTCCGCATGGGCGACGACCCGCCCGCCCGGCGCGAGGATGGCGGAGCGGCCCGAGAACCCGACACCCCGGTCGCTGCCGTGGGCGTTGGCCGCGACGGCCCAGCCCGTCCAACCGGTGAGCCGTTCCCGCCAGTAGGGGTGGACGTCCGTGCCTTCCTCGACCCAGTTCGTGCAGAATGCGAGCACGTCGGCATGGGACTCGACGAGGTGTCGGATGAACCGGGGGTCGTTGATATCCATGCAGATCCCCGGCACGATGCGACCGAAGGACGCCGGACAGACCGCACGCCGCCAGCCCGGTTCGGCCCAGGTCTCATCGGCATCGTAGAGCAGCACCTTGCGGTAGCAGGTCGCCAACTCGCCATCGGGCGAGACGACCAGCGCGCTGTTGTACAGGCGCACGGCATGTGCACCGGTCGGCCCACGGACCCCCGGCGCATGGAATCGCTCTGGGAATCCGCACACGACCCAGGCCCGGTGGCGACGCGCACGCTCGGCCAGCGCGCGGAACGTCGGACCCCTCCGCACCTCGGCGTGCGGCAGCAGCTCCGCCTTGCTCGCCCAGACGTATCCACTGGTCGCCATCTCCGGGAGCACCACGAGGTCGGCACCGCGCCCACAGGCTTCGTCCACGAGGCGCACGATGTCCGCGCGGGCCGCATCCGGCTTCCCCTTGGGCGGACGATATTGGACGGCAGCGAGCTTCACGGCCGCCTCCCTGGGTCGGGCGTCTCCTCCGGACTACCCCATCGGCTGCCGGCTCGCCCGCACGACCGCCCGCCTCGGCTCGCCGGGGCATGCGCAGATGGGATACGCGCCGGTCAGCCCGGAGACAGCGTGTCCCGCCTGCGAATCCTCCTCGCCCTTGTCGGCGCCACGGCCCTGGTGATGGCCGCCGCCGTGCTGGTTCCGCTCCGCACGGTCGCAGGGGATGACATGTCGTGGTCCCTGCGCGACGGGGACCGCATCTGGATCATTCCCGACCGCATCCGACGGTCAGACGTGGTCCTCGTCACCGACCCGCTCGATCCGTCGAGACAGGTCCTCCGCCGGGCCATCGCCCACGGCGGCCAGAGGGTCCGCGTCGAGGACGGAACGGTTCGTGTCGACGGCAAGCGGATCCGACAGCAGGAGATGGGCGACCCCCCCCAGGAGGGCGACGGCCCCGAGCTCACGGTCCTCAAGGAGGTGATCTGGTCGAAGCCGCCCGCCCGCGCCAACCGGTTCTTCCCCACCATCTCCGACCGCGCGACCCGCTGGTCCGCGCCGGGTGTGGTCGAAGTGCCTGCGGGCCACTGGTACGTGCTGGCGGACAACCGCGACGCGGCGCTGGACAGCCGCTGGTGGGGGCCGCTCCCGGAGAGCGCCATCCATGGGGTCGTCCGGGCACGGTACGGCGAGGGAGACATCTGGCGAGAGACTGCCTTCGAGCTCCTGCTGCCCGAGGAATAGCCGGCGAGGACCTCAGCCCACCACGGTCTTGAGAGCGTCTGCGAGCGCAGGCTGCCGGAACGCATAGCCCTCCTCCCGGAGCCGCGCGGGGACGCAGCGCTGCCCCGCGAGCAGACCCTCATCGGCGAACTCCCCGAGAGCCAGCCGCAGGGCGAATGCCGGCGCCGGGACCACGGCGGGCCGTCCGACGGCGGCACCGAGCGCCCTCGCGAAGTCCTTCTGTCGGACCGGCTCCGGCGCGACGAGGTTGTACACGCCGCGGGCCGACGATGTGGTCAGCGCCCACTCGATCGCTCCCACCACGTCTTCGAGATGCACCCAGGGGAACCACTGCTTCCCGCTGCCCAGCGGTCCTCCGGCGCCGAGCCGGAAGGGCGGCAGCATCTTGGCGAGCGCACCGCCGTCTGCGGCGAGGACGATCCCGATGCGCAGCTTGACCACCCGGATTCCGACGTCCGCTGCCCGGTCGGCCTCGGCCTCCCAGGCTTCCGCGACTTCCGCGAGGAAGCCGGTCCCGGCTGGTGTGTCCTCTGCGACGACCTGGTCGCCCCGGTCGCCGTAGATCCCCACCGCCGACGCCGACACCAGCACCTCCGGCCGTTGGGTCCGGCCCTGCAGGTAGGACACCAGCGTGCGGGTCCCCTGCACGCGGGAGTCTCGGATTCGTGCCTTCTTCTCGGCGGTCCAGCGCCCCTCGCCGACGTTTTCGCCGGCAAGATGCACGACGGCGCCGAGCGTGTGGCTGTCGAGCCCATGCACGTCTCCCGCGGCGGGGTCCCACCAGGGGGCGTCGGGCGCGGGCTGCCGGCGGGACAGCGGAAGAACGGACCGGCGCTCGGCGAGCGCGCGCCCGATGAGTCCGGACGCGCCGGTCACGAGGAGGGCAGGAGGCGATTGCATGCGCACCGCTATCCCACCCATCCTCCACCGCCCGTGCCGCGGGCGTCAGTCCGCGCCGAGCTGCTTCTGCGTGAAGCCGAACCGCACCTTCAGCGTCATCGCGTCGTCCGTCACCTCGAGGGCGACATCATCGACCCCCATCTGCAGCCGGAGCGGCCCACCCGCTGGAGAGACGAGGTCCTCGACCTGGGCCTTCTTCAGGACCGGCACCTTGCTGAACCTGCCGGTCTGCTGCGCGAGGGCCCATGCCGCGACCTCGTTGAGGACCCGGAAGATCACATGGTCGCCAAAGTCGAGGGATGGGTCCTGCACGGAACCCACGATGGCCTGGTCGCCCTTGTCGTAGTGGATGTCGCCCAGATAGCAGGCGGCCCCGACCCGCTTCTCGATCGTGAAGGGCAGCTCCACGTTGCGGCTCATCAGGTAGACCTTTCCCTCGGCGACCGCCTTGACGTGAGCGTCCACGCCAATCTTCTGGTTGGCGTAGTGGAACTCCGAGCCCTTCTTGTCCACGTCAAGACTCCAGTCGCCTTCGACATGGACGACCTGGTCGACGATTCCGTAGACCGGGTCGCGCCGGGACCGCCACATGTCGCCAACGCGGTCCCGTGCGCGGAGCACGACCGGTGGCGGCTGGCGATCCTCGATGAGCGCGGTGACCCGCTCCTTGACCCCCAGCTGCTTGACCTGGCGGTAGACGAGCCGCCCCAGGTCGAACGTGCCGTCCTTGACGCGGTACGGGAGAGCAGCTCCGACAAGGTCATCCCAGAGCGTCTTCCCGATGGTCAACGAGAGGTGGTACTGCTCGGCGATCTGCTTGTTTGCCATGCCTGCTCCGCGGTGGCTGGACACCCATGGGGGGCGGCGGGGGACCTCGGACGGGCCGCCCGGGGGCCGCCTGCGCGAGCTGGAACCATACGCCCAACCCTCTCTCCCCTTCAGGGTACCCCAGCCACGACCGCACGCGACGGCCGACCACTCACTGCACGCGACACCGGAGGAAGGAGGCCTTGCATGTCACCTGCACCTTCCCGCCTGCCGGCACGGTGATGCTGCCCTGTGGCACGGGGGGCGTGCCGGCGTCGAACTCGACCATCAACGTGTACGTACCGGGCGGGACCGTCCCTGCACCGAAGCTTCCCGTTGCTCCCACGAGTCGCACCGCCGCTGCATCTCCCCCGATGGAAAGGGTTCCGCCTTCCGGCGGCGCAGGCGGCGCGTCCGGCGGTTCGCCTGCGGCGTCGCCGGCCTGCGGCGCGGGGACCGCCGCCTCCGACGCGGGTGCCGGGGTCGACGATGGCGCCGGAGTCGGCGATGGTGCCGGGGTCGACGATGGCGCCGGGGTCGGCGATGGCGCCGGGGTCGGCGATGGCGCCGGGGACGGGGGCGGCGCCGGGGACGGAGACGGCGCCGGAGACGGCGCGACGCGCGGGGCACGGGGCGAGGCCGCGGAAGGCGCGGGCGATGGCGCCGGGGGCGGGGACGGCGCAGCGCG
Organism: Myxococcota bacterium; assembly: GCA_036126975.1. Taxonomy (GTDB): domain Bacteria; phylum Myxococcota_A; class UBA796; order UBA796; family UBA2385; genus JAYYRS01. The sequence continues at coordinate 670 of JAYYRS010000280.1, read as the reverse complement.
CGCGGCACCAGCCGTAGACGGAGACGGCGCGGGAGACACGGCCACCGGCCTTCGTTGCGCAACCGCAGATGGAACGGCGGGCGGGTCCGGTGCGGTCGCCTCCGGCGACCCCGCTCCCCCCGCCGGGGGACGCGACGCGACCGCCTCGACAGCTGGCGCAGCCGTTGACGACGCAGCCGTTGACGACGCAGCCGGGATGCTCTCTTCGACTGCCCAGGGGCGCCAGACGAGCACGACAACCGCGATGGCGACAACGGCACCGCCTGCGTAGAGGAGACCCCGACCTGCTGGGGCCTCCCAGTCTTCAGGCCCGCCATCGTCGCCAGATGGAAGGTCCGGAGCGGCCGGCGCGTCGGGGTACGGCTCGGCGGTGACGAACAGGAAACCCGTGTCGCGCTCCTCGGGCCGGGCCACCGCCGGGGAATCCTCCCCGGCCCTCTCCGGCGCCTTCTCAAGGACCCGTACGGACGCAATGTCCGCATGCACGTCTTCCGTTTCGTCCTCTTCCGGGTCGTCCCATGCCAGCCCACCTGCCGGCGGAGGCTCGGGTGCACGGCCCGTTCGCGCCGCCGCCCGACCCATCCAGGACCCATCACCGGAACCCGGTTCCGGGTCATCTTCCCTTCCCCCCCCCGCACTGCGCGCCGCATCGATGACGGGCACGGCCGCA
>JAYYRS010000279.1:0-2567 GCA_036126975.1 Myxococcota bacterium | reverse complement strand
CCGGGCGGCTCGGGTGCTGCCCGCGCTGGAGTCCGCCCGCCATTGCCACCTCCGTCCCTCGCGACGGAGACCTCCGTCGCGTGGACCACGTCCACGAGGCACTGCGGATCGAGCGATACGAGAAGCCCACGCACTCCCCCGTTGATCCAGATGCGCGAGAGGATGAGGATGCTCGATTCGACGTAGATGGGAAGCGATTTGCGGAGGCCGAAGGGCGATGTGCCCCCCACCCGGTAGCCGCTGTGGCGCTGCGCGACGTCCGGTGCGCAGGGCCGGACCGATTTGACCCCGAGGGCCCGCGCGAGGGCCTTGGCGCTGACTTCACGGTCGCCGTGCTGGCAGATGATGAAGGGACGCTTCCGGTCGTCTTCAAAGACCAGGGTCTTGATGACGGCATGCTCGTCGACGCCGAGCGCAGCCGAGGAGGCGCGCGTGCCACCCCGCTCCACATAGGCGTAGGGGCAGCGCTCGTACGCCACGCCGGCCGCGTCGAGCACTCGGGTCGCGTTGGTCGCGATGGCGCGGTTCCTGGACTTCTTCTTTGCCATGACCATGGACGTATCCAATCCCGCATCCGTCTGGCGCGCCCTGACCTCATGGTCGGCTGACCGGTTGACAATCAGCAGTGGACGGGATGTTTCCCCTGCAGATTGGCGCCGCGCGGTGGGCGTGGAGTTCAATCGGGAATGCGCCAGCTCGGACAGCTCCTCGCGAGACGTGGATTCGCAACCCTCGTGGTGGTGCTGGTCGGGCTGCTGGCGGGGCTGTGTGCCTGGCTGGCCCAGGACATTCGCCATGAGGATGACCTGCTGGCATTCCTGCCGGTGGACAATGCGGAAATTGCGGCCTTCCGGGACATCAATGCGCGCTTTGGAGGATTGGATGTCGCCATCGTCGGCATTGAGGTGCCCGACGCTTATGCGGGCACCACACTGCGGCGACTCGATGCCCTGACGACGGCGCTGCTGGCCATGCCGGAACTCGATCACGTCTTGAGTCTGTCGAATGTCGACGACTTCGCTCCGGATCCGATGGGGGGCATCCGCACGTCCCGGCTGGTGGATGAGATTCCTTCCTCCGTCGATGCGTCGATGGCGTTGCAGCAACTCGTGGAGTCGCGTGACCACGTCGTCGGCACCCTGGTCGCTCGGGACGGGACCGCCCTGGTGGTCTACGCCTTCCCGGCTTTTGGGGCCGACACCCGCGCGGTCGCGCTCGACATCCACCATGCAGCCCGGGCGACCTTCCCGGATGCCCGACTGCACCTGGGCGGCGCGCCTTTCATCTCCCAGTACATCTACGACACCACGCAGGCCGACATGGCGAGGCTGACGCCCTGGGCGGTCCTCGCCATCGTGTTGATCCTGCTCATTGCGTTCCGCAACGCGTGGGCCGTTGCACTCGGGCTGCTGAGCACCGGTGTGGGCATCCTGGTCGTCTACGCCACGATGGCGGTTCTGGGCATGCCGCTCAATGTCGTCCTCGGGGCGATGCCGGTCATCCTGTTTGCGGTGGGCAGCGCGTATGCGATCCACATGCTGGCGCGGTATTCCGTGCATCGTCAGGTGCGCACCCGGGAGGAGGCGGTCGCAAAGACCGTGCGGCACACCGGGCCGGTCGTGCTGACCGCGGGGTTGACCACGGCAGCGGGCCTCGGCTCGTTCGTGATGATGGACATCGCGCCGCTGCAGCAGTTCGGTCTGCTGACGGCGATGGGCGTCATGGTGACCCTCCTGCTGAGCGTGACCTTCGTGCCGGCGGTCATCACCCTGATGAACCTCACGCCAAGGGCGGTGGGCTCCGGGCCCGTCGGACGCACGCTCGGGCGGCAGGTCGCAGGGATCGGTCGGCATCGGATCCCGGTGTCCTTCCTGCTGGTGGTCGTGCTTGGTGCATCCGCCTGGTTCATGACGCACGTGGATGATCGCCTGGATCAGGCCGCGTTCTACGATTCCGACAGCGCTCCGGCGCATGCAGACCGGTTCCTTCGGGAGCACTTCGGGGGGTCCAGCTTCGTGCAGATCGAGGTCGAGGGTGACCTTTCGGATCCCGCTGCCTTGCGGGCCGTCCGGCAGCTCTCGGATCGGATCGCTCTCCTGGAGGGTGTCCACCGCGTACAGCATGTGGGCGATGTCATTGCGTCGGTCAACGACGCCATGGAGGGGGTCGCGCGCATCCCCGACAACGGTGCGCAGGCCGGGTTGCTCTACGGGTTCCTGACGGGGAATCCTGCGGTTCGGCAGCTGGTGGATCAGGAGCGGAGGCGTGCCCTGGTGCACGTGCGGCTCTCCGCGGCGGACGTCGACGCCACCGAGCGTACGCTCGTGGCCATCGAACAGCTGGTCGCCCCGCACGCCGGACGGGCATGGCGGATGGCGGCGCACGACGAAGCGGGGGCACAAGAGGCCAGGGAATCACTCGTTGTCGATCGGATCCGTGCCTTGATCCTCCCTCATGGGCGGGTCGCATCAGAGCGCGTCCTGGATTCTGTGCGCCGCCCCGTCCCCGCGATCCCGGTGGGCGATGCACGAGCTGGGCTCGCGATGTGGCTCCAGGGCGCAGAGTCC
>JAYYRS010000278.1:0-14305 GCA_036126975.1 Myxococcota bacterium | reverse complement strand
CCGATCCGACCGACCATCGGTTGCCCATCCAGCAGCACGAGCGTGTAGTCGGGGTCAAGACCATGCACGCGCAGGGCCGCCCCCCGAAAGGAACGGACGATCTGCATCCCCGGCCGCGCTTCCAGCGCTTCCGCCAGTGTGTCCGCTCCGGAAGCGACAAGGTCGGTGCGGGTCAGAACCATCGTCGCGACCGGACTCGCTGCGATCCCCTGCTCTGTCCGGGTTCCGGTCACCACGACCTCCCCGCCATGGCCTGCCGGGTCTGCTCCGCTGGCCTCGGCGGCAGGCTGTGCGAGGGCGATGGGGACCAACAGCAGCAACACGGGATCAACCTGAAAGTGATTTTCATTTTCAATTCCGACTGTAGTCCGATCGCCCTTCCTCCGGCCACGTTTTATTGAAAATGGCTTTCATTTTCTTTCGCGGCCGGTTGTGGCGCCGAATCCGCCTCGGGCCATCTGCGCAGATCCGACGACGACATCCCGCACGTGCGCCCTGTGGGCGAGACCGTGGACCTCGCCCCGCCGTCGGTCCGATACTCCCTGGATGGAGGCCAGATGGAACACCGGCCCTACGACATCGGAACGCCGGGCTCGCCCTGGGGGATGTCAGAGCGCAAGGCGTGGCTTGACCGCCAGCAGAAGCAACGCGACTTCTACACCGACGTGGAGAGGCCTGTGCGCCAGCTCAACGGACGCTTCCAGATCGTCCAGTACGGGAATGTCGACTATGGCGTCGGCTCGTGGCCGCTGCTGGGTCTTCGAACACGGCGATGGAACCCCGACCGCCCGACTGCACTGATCACGGGAGGCGTGCACGGGTATGAGACCAGTGGCGTCCATGGCGCGCTCCGATTCGTCCAAGCGTACGCGCACGCCCATGAATCACGCTGGAACCTGCTCGTCGCGCCATGCGTGAGCCCGTGGGGCTACGAGACCATCAACCGGTGGAATCCAGACGCGGTCGACCCCAACCGATCGTTTCTCGCGGCCCGGCCGGCGCAGGAAGCCGGCCTGCTGATGGACTGGATCGCCGACGAGGCGCTCGCGCCACGCCTGCACATCGACCTCCACGAGACCACCGACACCGACAACACGGAGTTCCGGCCAGCGCTGGCTGCCAGAGATGGGGTCCTGCCCCAGCGCGGTCCGATCCCCGATGGGTTCTATACCGTCGGCCCGTCGGCCCAACCGGCGCTGGACTTCCAATCCGCCGTCATCTCCTCCGTCGAACGGGTGACGCACATCGCCGACCCCGACTCGGAGGGGAGGATCATTGGCGTGCCGGTGTCCCGACCGGGCGTCATCCTGTACGACGCCCGCCCGCTCGGGCTCTGCATGGGAATGACATCTGCTCCGTTCGCGACGACCACGGAGGTCTACCCAGACTCTCCGCGGACGAGCCCGGAGACCTGCGTGGTGGCTCAGGTCGCAGCGATCGAGGGCGCCCTCACCCATGCTGCAAACCGCGGCCATGCGACCGCGTGACCCGTCTGGATCGATTTGCACCGGCCCGATTGGCGTGGCGACATCGCCAGCGTGAGGGTCCCTTCCACGACGCCGAAGCCGGGGTCGCCGCCGAGCGCGCGCACCAACCTGTCGCGCTGCTGCCGCGCCAGCACCGCTACGACCGGTGACGCCAACCAGACGATGGGAACGAGAACCCCGCCAATGAGCGTCCCGTTGGTGAACCGCTTCCGTCGACGCCATTCCACGAACTCGGTCGCTGCAGCCGCCTGCCCACAGTCTTCGAGATGTCGGATGAAGGCCGCTCGGGCGTTGCGTCCCCGCACCAGCCATGTCCTGTCATCGATGGTGATGGTGGTCGGGGTCGCCAGGACGATGGGTGAGCCGCCATCATCCCAGGCACAGTCCGTTGCCTGGGCCGTACCAAGGGCGGCCATCATGGCCACAAACAGGACGTGCATCTTCTCCCCCCGGAGTGCTGCCAACCGACGCGAGCCCTGCTGGAACACCGGCCGACAGCATGCACGACACCCCACGAAAAAAAAAGCGGGGCGGAGCGCCGTTCCCGATGGTCGGATGGGCCCCCAAGGTGCTGGGTCCAGGAGTGCTCAGGTCTGCAGCGCCGTCGACAACCAGCTGGCAATCGGTCCGGCGATCCGTTCGACCATGCCTGGATCCGCCTCCATCTCTGCGAACGGGGTCCAGGCGCGCACGACCCGATCCCGGCGCGCCTCGAAGCAGAGCAGACGGTTCGGGTACCGGGCAGAGAGGGTGGCGGCCCGCGTGGCGGGGTGAAGGGCGTAGCAATCCCCCTCGCACGCCTGGAAGCCCGCGTCGGCAAACCCCGGGATCAGCGCCTCCACCGCGCCATGCGGAGAGCGCCGCGTCCCGTCGGGGGTCCGGGTGATCAGGTCGATCTCCGCCCGGAGCGGCCACGAGTCACGGAGTTCGGGACTGTAGACGCGGTGGAGCTCCTCAACGATGTCTTCATCCACCCTGGCAATTCCGACCGAGCGTGGCGCGTAGGTGTGCGGCACCACGGCAAGGCCCCCCGCCGACATCACGATCTCATATGCATCATCGGTGAGGGCAATGTACCGGGCATGCAGCTGCCGAAGCAGCGCCTGGTCTGCAGGATTCGTCACATATGAGGGAATGCCGGATGTGACAGCGCCTTCGCGCAGGTCGCCGCCCGCTTCCGCGGCCAGATTGCGATTGCAGTCCACGAAGGTCCTCGGGACGAGACAGCGAACGAGCAGCGCGACGGTCTGGGGTCGAAGCGCGAGCGTCTGCGAGGCGATCGCCCGACCGAGCGCCCACGCACCAACGTCGGTGTTCACGAAAAAGAAGTCCGCAAGTCCGGACGGCAACGGACCCTGGAGCTGCTTCTCGAGCAGGGCAAAGTCGATGGCGCGGTCTGCGCCGTGCGGAACCTCCACCAGAAGGGACGGCACAGCACCCGGCGCCGCTTGCGGGCCTCTCAGGACCTCGACATGGGCCACGCCCGCAACGGACGCTGGCCACCCGCTCACGCATCCACCCATGCGCGCGCGTTGCGGAACATGCGGAGCCATGGACCATCCTCTCCCCATTCGGCCGGCGCCCAGGAGTTGGTGATCGTGCGGAAGACACGCTCTGGATGGGGCATCAGGATGGTCGCCCGGCCGTCCGTCGACGTCAGCGCCGTGATGCCGCCTGGGCTGCCGTTCGGATTGGCCGGGTACATCGCTGCGACCCGTCCCCGGCCATCGACGTATCGACCGGAGATCACCGCCGAGGACCGGTGGACGGCGCTGTCGAAGATTGCCCGTCCTTCTCCGTGGGCAACGGCGACCGGCAGCCGGGAGCCCGCCATGCCCTGAAGCAGGATGCTGGGGGAATCCAGGATCTCGATCTGGGAGACACGCGCCTCGAACTGCTCCGAGCGATTGCGGACGAAGCGCGGCCAGGCCGCCGCTCCAGGGATCAGCTCCTTGAGCTGGGACATCATCTGGCAGCCGTTGCAGACCCCGAGGCTGAAGGTGTCAGGGCGTTCGAAGAAGCCGGCCAGGACGGCGCGAACCGTCGGATGGAAGAGGACGCCCTTGGCCCATCCCCCGCCAGCGCCGAGCACGTCTCCGTAGGAGAAGCCCCCACACGCCGCGAGGCCCCGGTACGTGGACAGGTCATCTTCCCCACGAAGGAGGTCGCTCATGTGCACATCGACGGCGTCGAACCCCGCGGCATGGAACGCGGCCGCCATTTCAATCTGCCCGTTGACTCCCTGCTCCCGCAGGATGGCGACCCGGGGCCGTGGTCGCCCGACGAACCGTGCCGTGATGTCTTCTGCCGCGTCGAAGGTGACGACCGGGGCAATCCCCGGGTCGTCCCGATCCAGCAGCATGTCGTAGGCCTCTTGCGCACAGTCCGGATCGTCCCGCAGGGCTTGCAGCCGATGACTGGTCTCCGCCCAGGCCCGGTGCAGCTCGACCCGGTCCTCGGACAGCACCAGCACGTCTCCAACCTGCAGACGGATTTCGTCGCCATCCACTGCAGCACCGATGCGCGACACGCAGCCGGCCAGACCCTGCGCCTCGAGCAGGGACTCGACCGCGTCCGCGTCCGCTGCCCTGACCTGCATCACCCCGCCGGGCTCCTCCGCGAAGAAGGCACGGATGGCGTCTCCCGCGGGCAGGCGGACATCCAATCCACAGCGACCGGCAAACGCCATCTCGAGCAGCGCGACAACGAGCCCGCCATCAGAGATATCGTGCCATGCCAGCACCCGCCCGGCGGCGCGCAGGGCGGCCATCCCCTCCCACAGTGCCCGGAGCCGGGCCGGGTCATCGAGGTCAGCGGGGATTGCACCGACAGCCCGGTGGACCTGCGCGAGGGCCGATCCGCCGAGACGGCCCGCACCCGCGCTCAGATCGACGTGCAGGAGCACCGTGGCACCCTCATCGAGCCGAAGCTGGGGGTCGAGGGTCCGGCGCACATCGGTCACGGGGGCGAATGCGGAGACCACGAGGGACAGCGGTGCGGTGACCTGATGCTCTCCGTCATCATCGCGCCACCGAGCACGCATCGACATGGAGTCCTTGCCGACCGGGATGCAGACACCGAGAGCAGGGCACAACTCCATGCCGAGCGCCTCCACCGTGTCGTACAACACGGCGTCTTCTCCGGGATGCCCACCCGGGGCCATCCAGTTCGCGGACAGCACCACATCTCCGAGCGCGCCGACCTCAGCCGCCATGAGATTCGTCAGGGCCTCTGCGACCGCGAGGCGGGCGCTCGCCGGGCCGGAGAGGAGCGCAACGGGGGGGCGCTCACCCATGGCCATCGCTTCCCCGGTGAATCCCGCATAGTCCGTCGTGGTCACTGCACAATCGGCCACGGGAACCTGCCAGGGGCCCACCATCTGATCGCGCACCACGGTCCCGGTGATGGACCGGTCTCCAATGGTGATCAGGAACTCCTTGGACGCGACGGTCGGCAGGGCGAGCACCCTCCCCAGGGCATCGGTGAACTCGATGCCGTCCGTCTCGAAGGGCACGCGCGCCGGCCGGATCCGCTCCGCGGAGCGATGCATGCGCGGCGGCTTGCCCAGAAGCACGTCCAGCGGCATGTCGATGGGCGGATCGCCCAGCAGCGAATCGGTCAACCGCAGCCGCTGTTCCGCCGTCGCGCGACCCACGACCGCCCACGGAGCCCGCTCCCGGATGCACATGGCCGTGAAGACGTCCAGCTGCGCTTCAGGGATGGCCAGCACGTAGCGCTCCTGTGCCTCGTTGCACCAGATCTCCATCGGCGACATGCCTGGCTCGTCACACGGCACCGACCGCAGCTCGAACGTCGCGCCTCGACCGGCATCGTGCACGAGTTCCGGGAGGGCATTCGAGAGTCCGCCGGCGCCGACGTCGTGCACGCTGGCGATCGGATTGTCGGCGCCGAGGGCCATGCAGCGATCCAGTACCTCCTGGCAACGTCGCTCGATCTCCGGGTTGGCCCGTTGCACGGAGGCGAAGTCCAGATCCGCCGATGAGTCACCTGTGGACATGGAGCTGGCCGCGCCCCCGCCCAGTCCGATCAACAAGGCCGGCCCGCCGAGGACGACGATGGCGGCACCCGTCGGAATGGTCTCCTTCTCGACATGCCCCGGCCGTACATTTCCGTAGCCTCCGGCAATCATGATGGGCTTGTGGAAGCCTCGCCACTCCGTCCCTCCTCCCGGCGCCGCGGTCTCGAGGCAGAACGAGCGGAAGTACCCGGTGAGGTTGGGACGTCCGAACTCATTGTTGAAGGCCGCGCCGCCGATGGGCCCCTCGAGCATGATCTCGAGGGCACTCGCCATGCGGGGCGAGGTCGCGACGCCCGCCTCCCAGGGCCGCTCTGCTCCAGGAAGGTGCAGGTCGGAGACGCTGAAGCCGCTGAGTCCCGCCTTGGGCTTTCCGCCTCGACCGGTCGCACCCTCATCCCGGATCTCGCCCCCATTGCCCGTGGCTGCACCCGGGTCCGGCGAGATCCCCGTGGGATGGTTGTGCGTCTCGACCTTCATCAGCATGTGGGCCGACTCGCGATGCGGCCGATCGACCCGGTCGGTCGGGTCAGCGAAGAACCTCTCCACCTCGTAGCCCTGGACGACAGCAGCGTTGTCCTTGTAGGCCGAGAGCGTTCCGCCCGGCGAGACCGCGTGGGTGTTGCGGATCATGGCGAACAGCGATCGGTCGCGGTCCACCCCGTCAATGGTCCAGCTGGCGTTGAAGATCTTGTGGCGGCAGTGCTCGGAGTTCGCCTGGGCGAACATCATGAGTTCAGCATCTGAGGGATCCCTACCCATTTTGATGAATGCGTCGACCAGGTAATCAATCTCGTCATCAGCAAGAGCGAGACCCCAGGTGGCATTCGCTGCGACCAGGGCGTTCCGACCCTCTGAAAGCACTGGCACCCGGCGCAGCGTTCGTGGCGACCCGGTCTGGAAGTTTCCCGCACAGGCATCCAGCGTCGGCAGCACCGCTTCGGTCATGCGGTCGTGCAGGAGTGCCGTGACCGCCTCCCGCTCCCCTGCACCGACCCCCTCCAGCGTCCAGACCACCCCCCGCTCGATCCGCCGCACCGCCCGCAGTCCACAACTCCGAGCGATGTCCGTCGCCTTGGACGACCAGGGAGAGATTGTGCCCGGGCGGGGAACGACGACGGCGTCGACGCGAGGAAGGAAAGCGGGAGCAGGCTCCGGTCCATAGGACAGGAGCGCATCGAGGACGGCACGCTCCTGGGCTGTCAGGTCACCGTCAAGGTCGACCAGGTGCACGAAGTGCGCCTGCAGCGAGTGCACCTTCCGACAGACCCGCTGCGCAGCCATGTGCAGCTTGGAGAGGCGGAAGGCGGAGCGCGCGGGACCACCGGGCAGGGCGAGCATGGGAGCCTCCAGGCGGGAGCCGGCTCCTAATGGGTCGGAGGCCGTCCTGGTGGTGTCTGACGCAAGCTTGTCGCAGGACGCAATCGCATTGACCGCGGCCCCGCTGCAATCTACCCTTCGCATCGCGGGACGGGGGGATCGAAATGCGCCGAAGCATCCTGTGCATCCTGCTCTTCGTCGCCTGCGCCGATGCAGGCCCTCCGCGCGGCTCCCCGCCGGCAAACCCCACGACCGTTCCGGATTCCGGCAGCGACGCGGATTCCGGCAGCGACGCGGATTCCGACAGCGACACGGATTCCGATAGCGACACGGATTCCGACAGCGTACCCGGCATCGAATCCCGCGCACACGACCGGGATTGGGGCTTCGCATTCTGGCCGGGGAACCACTGGGTCACCTGGGGAAGCTTTCTCGACGAGCAGCACATCCAGACCGGGTGGTATGCCCTCGCCTTCGACGTTTCGCTTGGTGGACTGCCACACTTCGGGCCCGTGGAGGAGGCCCTGCGCGCAGCGGAGGCGCGCGGGGCCAGCGACGCCATCGTCGAAGCCCAGCCAGCTGCGGACATGCGGCTCGCAGTCTCCCGCGGCGGGGTCACCTCGCAGGCAACGCGATTCCTGGGGAGGGAGGGAGACGCGACGAATCCGTCCGAGCTGGTGGACATGGGGCGTTTTGCCCAGGTCATCGAGATTCCGCAGCTGGCCTATGACGGTGCACCCGAGTTCCGGGGAAGCCTGCAGCTCGCGTCCTTCCCCCGCCATCTGGTCCTCAGCCATCGCGTGACCGCCACCCGTCCCGGGCCCCTCTCGGTCCACCTGTCGATGGACGGGGCTGCCGTCCGGAACTACCCAGAGACGACCTGGCTGGAAGGCGAACGGGCGCTCCAGGTCCACGATGGTGCGGGCAGCGGCTGGACCTTCATCCTGCCCAGGGTCGACGGCATGACCCACCGCATCACCCGGACGGACCAGGGAGGGCTGGGCTTCGAAGCAACCACCGACGACGCGGGCACGGACGAGGCCGTCGTGCTCTCCGTCACGGCCATCCCGATGGCCGCGGCAGACGAGACCCAGCTCGGCGTCTGGTTGCATCCGCTGGACTCCCTGTCGGTGTCCAGCACCCAGCTCCTCCGGGATGGGACCCCTGCCGCAGAGGCCGTTCCCGCGACCTGGGACACGGAGCGGGGGGCATGGGTGGTCGGTCTGCGAAACATCTCCGACGCTGGCGGGCCCGGTGGGCCGGTCTTCACTCCCGTCTCGAACCAGACCTTCTACAACCGCCACGTCATCGAGCTTGACAACCGCACCGACGACCCGCTCTCCGTTCCGCTCGCATTCGACGGCGGTGGCAATGCATCGCTCTACATCACCGGCGGTGCGCCGATGCTGCGCGACGCGAGCGGCGAGCCCACAGGCATCCCTCTGCAGATCTCGAAGAACTGGCATGACGGACCCCACTGGTACCACCTCTACGCAAGCCCCCTCCTCGCACCCGGTGCCCACACCTTCGAGCACACATTCGCCCACGCACGCTGGGGAGAGACCTACGCGGCCTCGCACGCGCAGCTCAGCCTCGTCGGCTGGGGGCAGAACCAGCAGTGGGATGAGTCGGCCATCGGAGCCTTCGGGGAGTCCATCACCTACGACCCGGACCTGACGCTCGGACGCGCCATGGTCGACGACGTCCGACCGATGCTCGTCGATGCGAACGGCGAGTGGACGTGGACGGGCAACGTGGGCGGGGCGAGCTTCCTCGTGTACGACCCTGCCGATGCATCGGAATCCCGACCGGACCGGCCGCTGGAGCGCCTACGGACGGACTACATCGCGACCGGGCCGAATCTCACCGAGGTCACCTACACCGGAGTGACCCACGACGGTCGCATCGAAGCGGAGATCACGACGCAGCTGGGGCGCACGGATGACCTCGTCCGCGCGTGGTACCACCTGCGCTACGTGGTGCTCGAGGACGTCCGGTATGACCGGCTCGCGCTCTTCCAGGTCGCGTCGGACCGCTATGCCGACAACGGCTTCCAGCAATGGGCGTACGGCGACGCCACCTCGGTGCAGTCGTCCGGAACGATCGGGGAACACCGCACCACCGGCTATGTCGCCGGCGCCCGCGGCATCGCCATCGAGGGTCCCCACGCCTGGGCGCTGCTCTTCGACAGCCATCACACGAGCGGCAATCTGCCCGAGCATCTCGCGAACGTGGGGTTCATCGTCCGCGCCTTCCGGGCGGACCTTGGGGCCGAGACCATCACGACGCCCCACTTCTCGCTCCAGCGGACGTACAACGGCGGATGGTCCCAGGTCGCCTTCGAGCTCGGGTTGCCGTACGAAGCCGAAGCCGCGGTGATTCCTGAAGGTTCCGTCATCACTGCGACGGTGGAGTATGTCGTGCCTCCGGCCGATCCCGACCGGTACTACGGCGAGAGTGACCACCTGCGGGCTCTCGCACCCGAGACCTTCCAGCAGCCGCAGATGGGGCTGCATCTTGCATCCAGAGGCGCGCTGACCGTCGAACCCACGACCGGCACGCTGGTGCGGACCCACCCCGTGGTGCTGGCTGCGGAACCCGGGGAGGTCGCCGTGGACTTCATGCTGACCGGCGGTCTCGGGTACGTCCCGATCAGCATCCGCGGGCTGCCCCGACCCGACGGCTGGATCCTCGAGCAGGCGTCCGATGGCGGATGGCTGGCAGTGGACCAGTCTGTCGAAGGGAACGACTGGTGGCAGGCCCTGGACCGCGGCAGGGATGGCTTCGAGCTGACCTTCAACGTCCCGAACCGTGCAACCCAGCGGTACCGGCTCCGTCGATAGACACGACGGTGCGGCTATCGGACCTCGAAGACACCATCGATCTCCACAGCCACGCCGAAGGGGAGCTGGGCGACGCCGACCGCCGAACGGGCGTGGCGACCTGCCTCCCCGAAGACATCGATCATCAGACCACTCGCGCCATTGATGACATGGGGCTGGTGGGTAAAATCATCGGTGGAGTTCACGAACCCGTTGAGCTTCACGGCGCGGACCACGCGGTCAAGGTCACCGTCCAGCGCGGTCTTGAGCTGGGAGAGCACGTTCAGCGCGACCTCTCGCGCAGCCTCCTGACCCTGCTCCACGGTGTAGTCACGCCCAAGCTTGCCGACCCAGCGGAACCGCCCGTCCTTCACGGGCACCTGGCCGGCGATGAATACGAGACTCCCCGTCCTGACCCACGGGATGTAGTTGGCGGCGGGGATGGGGGCCAGGGGCACGGACAGACCGAGCTCGGCGAGACGGGACTCGATGCGACCATCGGACACGGAAACTCCAGGACATGCCCGCACCATATCCCAGGCCCCCCCGCTGGCGGTCGGGTGCGACCGGCATCATGGGGGCAGGCGGCTCCTGCGGAGCCGGCCGGTCAGCAACGCCGACGCAGGAGCGCTCCCAGCCCCGCCAGCAATCCGCCCAGCGGCAGCAGCGGCGTGCCTGCGGGGCTGGGCGTCGCCGAGGACGGCGCATCGCAACTCCCGGGATCCGGCATCCACCCTTCCCCACAGACGGGAAAGTCCGATTCGAGCGATGCGTCATGGAGGATGTACCGCTGCTGCTGCTGGTACACCCGGCCGCTCGGATACAGCACGAGGTCATCGCGAACCCGCTGGGGATCCAGGCGGACCCGAAGGCGGGTCAGCACGGCTTCTCCCGGAGCCCCCTCGTAGCCGAGCGACCGCAAGGTATCCTCCGCAAGCGGGCCTTCATCTGGACACGGATCACACTTGGCCGGGGCCCAGACGTACTCGGTCGTCCAGGCGACACCCGCGCCCGTCTCGTCATGGCCCTCGGCCAGCTGCGCTTCGTAGAAGCCATCGAACGAGGGTCCGTCGTCGCGCCACATGCACTCGGACTCGACCGAGAACTCGGGATGGTTTGCGATCCCGACTGCCCCGTCTGCCATGTCGGTGATGACCGTGATGACGACATCCTGGATTCCCACCGCACCGATCGCTCCGAGCCGGACCGGCACCACCATCGCCTCCGACGTGTACGCGAACTGCAGCGGATTGAGGAGCACGGAACCACTCCGGATCTGGTCAAGCGCGATGCTCACGGTCACGACAACACCCCCACGGTCGATGTGGGGCGCCATGCGTTGCTGGGCCTCTTCGTCCATCGCCCAGCCGCGCTGCCCGGCCCATTCGCCCAGCTCCGATACGGAGGACGGGGTCAGCACATCCACCTCGTAGCGCCCACTGGCAGGCATCAGATCGCCCAGCACGCCGTCGGCTCCCTCCAGGATGGCGCTCCGGAGTTCCTGCCTCGCGAACTCCGCGGCCATCCCGCACACCGCCTGCTGCCCCCCAAGTGCCCCCGATGGGCCGTCCCCGTGAAGCTCCTCGCAGCTGTAGGAGACGAGCCTCGGTCCTGCGTATCCATCGACCCGCGCGATGAGCCCGAGGTCATCCAGGAGTTCGGCATGCGCGACCTCACCCGGCACCGGGACCATCATCCCGAATGAAGGCGCGACACCCTGGGCATCACCGGCCAACGTCAGCGTCGTCCGGTTCCCCTGGCGGACCATCACCACATGACTTGTCTGGTTCGTGGGTGTGCCCCCAGCCCCCCCCACGTAGGTGCCGCAGAACGCCTGCGCAGGGGACGACATGATGGTGGAGAGGAGGACGACGAGAGGGGACATCTGCGCTCCGGGACGTCGGCTGGACGTCCCACCATCTCGTTCATTCGATCGTCATCCGCGATGCATCATGCTGCCCGACCCGCGAAACCCGACCCTGGCGCTCCGCGGGAACGTCCGGGCGCGCGGTGCATCGCGGACCACGGCGCAGAGCGAAGGCCCGACCACCTGCGCTGCGATGCCGAGATGATTGCCCATCACGAAGGCGTACAGCACCGCGACAGGCAGCACAGCGATGCGCGCGAGCCGCACCGTCCGCAGCCGGTACAACGCCACCGCGCCGAGACCCACGAGCGCAACCTTGCCGAGCACGAATGGACCCCACCCGTACTCCATCGCCTCGGCCATGATGGGGTTGCCCTCCGGCACGATGCCCGCCGAAACCCAGACGCTCGTGAGTCCGGCATCCAGCAGGTTCAGCACCAGCACGAGTCCAAGCGCCCTCTCGAAGCTGGCGATGGAGGTGAAACCTTCCCGGTTCATCGGTGCCTCCGACACAGCACGGGGGGACAGGACCACCGCGAAACGAGCAGCGGAGCCTCCCATCTACAAGCCGTGGGCATGGCAGGAGATTCCCTGACCCGGGCCCGCTGTGTTCCTTCCCCACCGCGTCCTGCTACCCTCGCGCCGTGCTCGCGCTCTACGAGTTCCTGTACAGCATCGATCCGGACCGGCTCAAGCGTGCCGTTCTTGAGATCCTGCTGGTGCTGCTCGTCTACGCCGGCGTGGCCGTGGCTGCGACGTGGCCGACCGTGCTGCATCTCGACGAAGTCGTTCTGGGAGGCGGCGAACTGGGCGGCTGGCTCTGGCGCCAGTGGTGGCACTTCCAGGAGATCGAGGCGCTCGGCCAGACCGACGACATCGGCTGGATCGACAAATTGTCCCTGCTCGTCGGGCTCGGACGCTACCCCGAGACGGGAAACATTCTCGACATCCTGCTGCTCAGCTACCCCCTCGACCGGTGGTTCGGCTTCCCCCATCACCACAACCTCAAGGTCCTCGCCATCCTGACCGGAAATGGGGTGTGTGGGTACGCCCTCGCCCGGTCCTTCACGGACTCGCGGAGCGTCTCCCTGGCGGCTGGCCTGGTGGCGGTGTTGAACCCGATCGTGTTCCAGGACATCAACAAGACCGGGCTCCGACAGGTCCTGCTGTGGTGGATGCTGCTGTACCCGGTCTTCCTCGCGCGCGCGCAGCGCACCCACGCGCTCGTCGATGGCCTGCTCGCGGGCGCATGCTTCGCACTTGTGTCGGCATTCTATTGGTTCTACGGACTTTTTGCTGCGATATTCACCATCGTCCACGTGGCAGCCTGGATCATCCGCGATCGGCCCAACCTGCGGGACATCGCACGGGCCGCGAGCCCCGCCCTGGCGGCCGCATTCATCGGCGTGCTCATCTTCGTGAGCCCGTACCTGAGCTCCGACGCCAGCGCAACGGGCCAGGGCGGTGTGGAGAAGCTCCCAGAGGTCACCTTCCTGCTGAGCTTTCCTGCGTATGACACCATCGCGGACACCCCGCTGCGTCCCAGCAACTACCGCGAAAACGTCCTCAGCTCGCTGCACCGGACCATCGACTCGGCATGGCCGGCCGACTACGTCATGAATCCAGGACACGGCGTGCTGGCCATGCCACTGGCGGCCTTCATCCTGGGCGTTCTGCCCGCGGTCTTCATCCGGAGGGCGCGTCCATGGCTGCTGGTCTGGCTGGTGTTCTGGCTGGGCACTCTCGGACCCTTCCTGAAACTCGGCGCCGGGAAGGACACCGCAGAGGTGATCCTGCTTGGAGATTACGTCGTTCGCCTGCCCTATGCGCTCATGTTCAAGTTCATCCCTGGGATGTCTCGAATGTTCGCGCCATACCGGATGGCCAGCATGGTCGTCGTGGCGACCGTCGCGCTTCTGGCGATCGCGCTCGACGGCGCAGGCCACTGGCGAAGGCGAGGCCTCGCAGCCGCCGCCTTCCTCGCCGTCGGCCTGCAGCCATTCTATCGATTCGACCTCGAGACGGTCCGCGAGGACGGCGGCGGGCCCGCGATGTGGCGGGTCCCGACCCAGACCTCCAGCATCGCACTTCCGGAGTGGTATTCCGAGCTCGACCCTGGCCTCAAGGAAGGCATCATCGAGCTTCCGCTCGAGCAGCAGCAGGACATCCTGACGCTCTACCAGAGCTTCCATCGGCGCAAGGTGTACCGCTCCTGGGCAACCACCCCGGCGATACCTCCGACCTTCCGCGAGACCGGTGGCGGACGCCCCGCGGCACGACTGCGATGGCTGGCCAAGCCCGAGCCATCCGGAGACAAGGCCGAGGAGTCCTTGCGGGCCCTCTCCCGGGAGCCGCTTGACCATACGGCCCGCGAAATCGACGAGAAGGCACTGGAGAGGTTGATCAAGGCAGGCAACTACCGCTGGTTGATCGTCCACGAACGCGGCTACTACCTGGTCGAACCGACAGAGGGCGCCACCATGTATCGCTACGTGGTGCGCAGCCTGTCGGAGCGCTTCGGGATCGAACCCCTCGAGATGGTGGAGCACGAGGCCCATGACTGGCCGGGCAAGTCAGCGAACTTCCCGGCAGGGCCTGCGTGGATCCCCTGGTCCAGTCGGGAGGTCCACCTGCCGGGGCCGCAGATGCCCGATCAATACTTCATGGCGGTCTTCGACCTGTTCCAGCGGGGTCCAGCACCCGAGGGCCCCGCGCCTGCGCCCCCGGGCTCCGCACGCGGCCAGGACGAAGACCCCGACGCTCGCCCTGCAGC
>JAYYRS010000277.1:0-4317 GCA_036126975.1 Myxococcota bacterium | reverse complement strand
CGCACCCCGCCTACCCGGGGTTCAGCGCGCCGTCCGAACCCGTGCTCGATGAGGGCTGGGAGCGCCGCGTATTCGGCGACTGAGACCGCCACACCGCGACGCAGCGCCTACCACGAACCGCCGAGGAAGAGCCCGGCCCGGCCCGCGTCCGGGTTCGTCGAGTCGTAGCCCGGGGCGCCGACGAGAAGCTCGTCATAGCCGTCCCCGTTGATGTCCGGCGTCACATGGGGGACGGAGGCGGACTCGCCCGTTCCCGTACCGGCAATGATGGCTGTGGCCTCGCTGGCCAGGTCGAGGGCGCCGGACGGTGTGTCGTAGACCACGTAGGTACCCCCGCCGCCGGTAGCGAGGATGCTGACCGACGAGCAGCCGACCAGGATGTCCGCGTGGCCATCACCGTCGAGATCGCCACCACTGTCGACCGAAGAGCCGCAGCTGGCACCGCTCGTGGGAGCACCCAGCGAAGCCGCAGCGACGACGCTGACGACACCAACAGTCGAGGCAGGGCCATGAACGAGGTACGCGCCTCCGTCGCCCACGCTGCCGCTCGTGCTGCCTGCCGTACTGCCGATCAGAAGGTCGTCGTATCCATCCCCGTCCACATCGCCACCGATGCTGACCGATGCACCCACGTAGTCGGCCATGGCAGACACGGTGAAGCTGACCCCATCGCCGGCCGTGCCACTGACGGTAATGGGCCCGAAGTACAGCACGGCGGCACCCGCGCTGGGTATGCCCGCCGGGTCGGACGCAGGCGCCCCCACCAGGAGGTCCTGGATGCCGTCTCCATCGACATCCCCCCTTCCGTCCAGGGCGTCGCCGAACTTGTCCATGGGCGAAGCACCACTGAGCTGCGGCAGGCTCCCAGCGGATGCGCTCACCGACGATGTGATGCCGCTCACGACCGTGACCGCGCCTGCGAAGGAGTTCGCACGGCTCGCGACGGCGATGTCGACCGCACCGTCCCCATCCTGATCGCCGAGGCGTGTCGCCCTGACCCCGAAGAACTCGTTTGTGCTGACGCCGAACAGGAAGGCGTTCGCCGAAGAGGACAGGAGCGTGCGCCCGCCCACCAGCGGGCCGAAGAACAGGTAGCCAGCGCCCGCCTCTCCCGCGCTGTCATCCTGGCCGGGGGCGCCGGCGAACAGGTCGCCGACACCGTCGTTGTTGAAGTCGCCAAGAACGACCGAGCTCCCCAGCTGGTCGCCTGCCGCATTGCCGGCAACGCCCCCGCCAAACGACGTCGTCGTGTACACGCCGCTCGTCGGGATGCCGTCGAAATGGACCAGGCCGCCGGTGCCCCCCTCTGGAGCGCCGAATGCCCAGTCGTCGTTGCCGTCACTGTCCACGTCTGCTCCAGTGGACACCACGGCGCCGAGGTGTGTGGAGGACCCCATGCTGAAGATGACGGCTTCGCCGGATGACACTGCGAGCGTGCCCTCGATCCAGCAGGACCCGCCTGCCACTGCGCCGCTCCCGTCGCAATCGTCGTCAAAGCCGTTGCCGCAGACCTCGGTCATGCCAGGATTCGCGGCACCGTTGTCATCGTCGCAATCCAGCCCCCCTGCGGCTGCGGCGCTGCTGTCGTAGCCGTCGCCGTCTGCGTCGTAGTCAGAGCCACCGCTGCAGTCGCTGTCGACGCCGTCGTACCAGGTCTCCGGCTCGAGTGACGAGCGACCGGCGTCCTGGTCATCGCAGTCGTACCCGCCCCAGTCGGCGCTCTGATCACCGTCTCCGTCTGCGTCATAGTCATCTTCGCCGCCGCAGTCCTGGTCCACGCCGTCGTACCAGAAGTCGAACGCCCCGGGGTTGACCGTGGCATCCATGTCCGCGCAGTCGTCTCCCCCATGCCCGGCCGACTGGTAGAGGTCGCCATCGGCGTCGAAGTCGTCCTCACCGCCGCAATCCGCATCGACGCCGTCGTACCAGACCTCAACGGCGTCAGGGTGCACGGCGGGGTCGAGGTCGTTGCAGTCACGCCCCGTGATGCCATCTCGGTCGGGATGCAGCAGGCTCGCGTGGCCATCGCTGTCCTGATCGAAGTCATCCACGACACCGTCGGCGTTGGCGTCGATGCCCCCACAGTCCTGGTCGGCCGCGTCGTACCAGGTCTCGGCGGCGTCCGGATGCACGTCCACCGCATCGAGCGTCGAGAATCCCTCGATGACGACCTGCTCGGGCGGCAGCGATGCATCGTCGTCCCAGCAGTCTCCCGCGAGCCCATCGGGGATCGGAAGTGGCCTTGCCCCCGACGCGCGCACGCGGTCGCCGTAGTCCGCGGCCCAGAAGCCGTCTCCGTCCTTGTCTCCATCTTGATCGGTGTTGTCACAGTTGTCGTCGACACCGTTGAAGTAGGTCTCCTCCACGCCCGCATCCGGCGCGCGGGTCGGGTCCTCGTCATCGCAGTCGATGTCGTTGGTGTAGCCGTCCCCATCCTGGTCGTAGTCGTCATTCCCAGCGCAATCCGAGTCGACACCGTCGTACCACTCATCCGGCGCCCCGGGAAACACCGAGCCGTCCTCGTCGTCGCAGTCTGTGCCGTTGTCCGCGGTGCCCGACGGCGCCTCGCACCCGGTCACGCCCGTACCGGGTGCCCCATACCCATCGCCGTCTGCGTCGACATACCAGGTGACCAGCGCACCGAGGGCCGCGTTGCCATCGTCGCAATCCTCTCCCACCGGCACGTCGTCGCCGTCAGGGTCGATCCTCCACTTCTCGTCCTCATCGCTGATGTAGGCGCATCCGGCGAGCGAGGTGACCAGTGCGAGGTGAAGCCATGCTGGAGGCTGGGAGCGGCGCATGCGTCCTCCGGAGGGAAGCAGTCTCCCATGGACAGAAACCCGCGTCGACCCTCCCGCCGGATCCGTGGGGGGGCGCACGCAGACGGCGTCAGCCCCGGGGCGGCCGGTCGAACTTCATGGAGAGATCCGCCCACGTCGCCTGGTGGATCAAGCCCCCCATGCTCGCGACATCGATCCCGATCCCGGGGAAGCCGACGAGCCGCTCGGCGGTCAGGTTCCCGCTGGCCTCGAACAAGCAGGCGCCCCGGTGGGTCCGGATGATGCCCGCCATGGTCTCATCGTCCATGTTGTCGAGCAACAGCACGTCCGCGCCGGCTGCCACCGCCTCTGCGGCCTCCCTGGCGTCCTCGACTTCAACCTCGATCCGCAGCAGGTGGTGGGCCTCCGCGCGGGCAGCACGGACGGCTGCGCCGATGCCGCCCGCCGCGGTGATGTGGTTGTCCTTGATGAGGATGCCGTCGAACAGGGCGAATCGATGGTTGTGGCCGCCGCCGACCCGGACCGCCCGGCGCTCGGGTGCTCGGAGCAGCGGGCTCGTCTTGCGGGTGTCGACAACCCGGACGCCGCCGGACGACCGGACGACGTCGTGGGTCCGGGTGGCAATGCCCGAGAGCTTCATGAGGAAGTTCAGCGCGACCCGCTCGCCCGTGAGCAGGGCGCGGCTGTTGCCAGAGACTCGCGCGACCACCGTCCCGGCCGCGACGGACTGGCCCTCGGGGACCACGGGCTCGTACCGTGCGCCCGTCTGGCGGAACACTTCGGCGGCTTCCGTGTGGCCGCAGACGACAAGCGGTGCCTTGGCCGTGATCCGGGCGGTGCTCGTGGCGTCCGCTGGGACGCAGGCTTCGGTGGTGCGGTCTCCGGGTCCGACGTCTTCCGCCAGCGCCAGGCGCACGAGTTCGGTGGTGTCCATGAGGGCGCGTATCCCCTCCCCCTGTCGCTGCCAGCCCGGGCTGCATGCCCGCGCCCGGCCGGGTAGATGGTCAGGTCCCGGAGATCGCCATGCGTCGCCACCTCGCGCTGCTGCTGTTGCCCGCCTGCGCCAGCCCCGACACGGGTGGGGCCCGCGGCCCCGCAGGGCCCACCTACGAGTTCCCCGCGCTGGACGCGATGCCCGCGCTTCGCGGCAGCGGTGGTCCGGCCATCTCGTTCGCGGACGAGGACCTGTGGACCAACTGTGCCCCGCTGGAGGGGCCGGACGAGGACATCTTCAAGCATCACAACCTCGTGGTGCCGTACCGGGGCCATCTGGTGATGCCGTGGGCGCCGGAGTGGGGCCGCGGCGGGCTGTCCTTCTTCGACATGGCCGACCCGTGCGCTCCCGTGCAGGCCGGCTGGGGCTACAGTGAGGACATGCGGGAGAGCCATGCGCTCGGCTTTGTCCACCTCCCTGCGGACGATCCCAACGCGGGAGAATGGATGGTCGCGACCGGCGTTCTCGGGATCGAGTTCTGGGATGTTTCGGACGTGACTGCGCCCGCCGCCGTCAGCTACTTGAAGCTGCCGGGCGTCTTCT
>JAYYRS010000276.1:0-2740 GCA_036126975.1 Myxococcota bacterium | reverse complement strand
ACCAGCGGCAGAAGATACAGAGACGTCGCCCGATATCGGACCCCGCATCAGCCAGACCGCACCCGACTCCGCGCCCCGGGCATCGTGTTTCGGACCGCCGATCAGGACGTCGCCGAACCCATCGCCATCGACGTCGCCCGCGCCTGCGATGCTCGTTCCTGCGCGGTCACCTGCACCCGCGCCGAGGATGCGGGCATCGGCGTCCGCCAGGCTCACCTGCCCCTGCCGCAGACAGTCTGAATCGTCCGCATCGCAGTCCTGGTCGATGCCGTCGTTGCAGATCTCCTCTGCTCCGGGGAAGGCGGACGGGGCGTCGTCGTCGCAATCGTCTCCATTGTCGATGTACCCGGGGGGCCGCTCGCAGGCGTGCATCATCGAGTCAGGATTTCCGTACCCATCTTCATCACCGTCCCGGTAGTACGGGTTGGCGTCTACAGCATCCTCATCGATTCCCGCATCGCAGTCATTGTTTCTGCCGTCGCAAATCTCGACAGCGCCCGGATGGACGGCGGGGTCGTTGTCGTCACAGTCCCACGCCTCCCCCTCGGCTGCATGCTCGCGGGCCTTGTAGCCATCTCCATCGGCGTCTTCGAGGAGCACGGCCGTATCGAAGTAGGTCGTGGTCTTGGTCGTCTTGCAACCGGACGTCGACCCGAGCGACAGGACGACCAGGCCGCCGGCAATGACGCGCGCCATGCACACCTCCCGGCAGGCTCCGTCTTCGGCGCAAGGGTAACCCCAGGCTGGAATCGCCGCCGGGGTCGTCAGGCACCCGCGCCGGCTTCGACCCAGCGAAGAAGCGCACGCACATCGCTCCACCGCTGGTGCCCGCGATGGGCGCCCAGCGTCGTGATCGCGACCCGGCGACCATCCCGCGTCCGGAACACGCCCGCGAAACAATGACGCGCGGTGTCGGTGTAGCCCGTCTTCCCCGCCAGGACTTCGCTTCCCTGTCGGGCGATCAGCTTGTTCGTCGTGCGAACGCGGCGACGCCGGTCCCGCGTCTGGTCGGTCACATCCCAGAACGGGGCGTTGATGGCGGGGGCGACCACCGGGTGGGCTGAAGCCGCGACAACTGCACGGGTCATGTCCCGCGCAGTCGAGAGGTTGTCATCCTCGACGCCGGAGGGATCCGAGAAGGTCGACTGATCCATGCCCAGGTCGCTGACCACTTCGTTCATCCGATCCACGAACACCCGATACGGGAGGCCACTCACTTCGGCCAGCGCCATGGCTGCCCCGTTGTCGCTCCGGACCAAGGCGGCCCCGAGCAGATCCCATCCCTGCGTGCAGGTCCCCGTGCGGATCCGCGACACGGCGCCAGGCCATCCCGGCCGGGAGCTGCCATCCATGCACAGCTCGGCGTCGAGGTCAGGCGACTCCGCACCCAGCGTGATGGCGGTCACCACCTTGGTCAGCGACGCGACCGGTCGGCGTGTATCGGCAGCCTTCTGCATCAACACCTGTCCGGAGTCCAGGTCGTAGACGAAGGCCGACCGGCTCCGCAGACGCGGAGCAGTCTCCTGCGCGACGGCCATCCCTGCCATGCCTTCGAGCGCCCACAGTGCATCCGCCTCTTCTGCGGGGAACCAGGGCGGTGGCGTCCAGGGCCGCGCGTCCGGAAGGTCAATCGGCTCGAGGGCCAGGAATCCATCGGGCACAAGCGCGGGCGGTGTGATGCCCGCCGCGACGACAGGAGGAGGAGGCCGCAGCCGGAGCGTCATCAGGCTCGCGTGGACGGCGCCAGCCGCAAGGTCGGCCGCGCGCGCGACCTGCGGCAGATGGAGCTCGCGCGCAGGCGACCGCTCCAGCTGTTCGTTCAGAGCGCCCCCGAACACGAGTCCGGAGGTGCACAGGAAGGAGACGAGGGCGAGGCGGAGGGGAGACTTCATCGAGGTGGTCCTGGCAGGCCGGGATCACACCACGTAAGTCTTGCCACGTCAATACTTTTGCAGGCCGTTGGGGATGTTTTCCGTTTCGGCCATCGCGACCGGCCCCGCACCTCTGCGGCCTGCTGATGGCGACCCGCACCGGTGCAATCCACCAGAACGTGAAAACGCCGGCCCTGGTGGGGCCGGCGTTCGCCGTGCGCAGGCCTCGGAGGAGACCCCGGGCTTCACTTCAGCGTCGTCTTCCGCGCCACGCGCTTCAGGCGACCACCCGCCTTGCGCTTCTTGAGCAGACCGGCTTTGCGCAGGCGCTCCTTGCGGGACTTGGCCTTGAGCTTTGCGCGGTGGCGGGCGGACTTGCTGGACTTGACGGATCGGGCCATGGGGCACCTCGAAGCGGAATGACCCTCGCGCGTATCTCGTCCACACCGGGTGCTCAACCCCGAGTCCCATGAGAGCATGCCGGGCATGCGATACGCCGGTGTCCTCCTCCATCCGACCAGCCTTCCAGGACCGGGCCCCTGTGGCGACCTGGGTGACGGCGCATTGCGTTTCCTCGACTGGCTGCACGAGGCCGGATGTGGACTCTGGCAGGTACTTCCCCTCCACCCGGCGGGCGCCGCATTCAGTCCCTACGACAGCGCGAGCGCGTTCGCCGGAGGGACACACCTGCTTTCCCTCGACCGCCTCGTGGCGGCCGGGTTGCTGCGTGCACACGAAGCCCGTCCGCCCCGTCTGCCTGCTGGCCGGGTCGACTGCGCGGCGCTCGAACAGTGGCATCGGCCGCGGGTGGAGTTGGCCGCACGGCGACTTGCGGCATCCGACCCATCGGCGGTTGAGGCCTTCGCAAT
>JAYYRS010000275.1:0-2667 GCA_036126975.1 Myxococcota bacterium | reverse complement strand
GGGCCGTCGTGCCGCAGGCAGCTCCGCACGCAGGCGCACCACGGTGCGGATGTTTCCCAGGACGAGGTCGAGATCTCCCTTGCCGCGGATATCGGCGTAGGTCTCGGCGGTCACACCGTCGACGCTGAATCGCAGCACGCTTGATTGTGCGAGGACCCGTCTCAGGAGGGGTGTGTCCTTGAGCAGGGTTCCGTTGGTGTTGAGTGCGAGCTCCGCTCCAACGCGCTCTGCGGCCTCGACGAACCGCGGAAGCCGAGGGGTGAGAAATGGCTCGCCAGCGACAGTGAGCGAGAGCTCCGAGACACCCGGCAGGACCTCGGCCTCGACCCGCGCGAGCAGCTCCGGGCCCATCGCGCGCCGGAGCTTCGTCACACCGGACAGGTGCGAGCCGCACATCCGGCACTCGAGATTGCACCCCAGGGTGCTTTCGAGATTCACGGCCACCGGCGGCGGCACGGGCGGGAGCGCAGGCACCATGCACTCCTCTATCGGCACGGAACCGGACGCGCGTCTGGAGGCGCATGGTTGGGGTTGCGACGCTGCCCTGCCGGCCTAAGGACCCGCGTGGAGGCCCTCATGCCAAAGGTCCGAATGTTCAAGGCCATACCCTGCCCCTACTGCTCGGCGGCCTACCGCTTCCTCACCGAGGTCAAGGGAGTCGAGGTCGAGGAGATCGACCTCACAGGGGACCGGAAGGCCCGGATCGAGCTCATGCAGCGCACCGGGCAGCGGACCGTTCCGCAGATCTTCGTCGGAGATGTCCATGTGGGGGGCTACGACCAGATGCGCGCCCTCGACCGCCAGGGCGGACTCGACCCGCTGCTCTTCAACTGAACCACAGGTCCACCCTGCCCCTGGAGGTCGGGATGTCTCTTCGAGACCAGTTTCTCAAGGCCGGCATCGTCGACAGGAAGAAGCTCGCGCGCGCGAACCGCGACCTGAAGAAGGCCCGGCGTCAGCGCGGTTCTGAGCGAGAGTCCAAGCGGGCCCGCAAGGCGCGGGAGGCCGCGGAACAGGCCCGGGCGCGTCTGGACACCGACACCCGGCGGCGCAGGGAGGCCGATGATCGACGGGTCGCGGAGAGAGGCATGGAGAAGCGGCGGGTGGTGTCCGGGCTGCTGCGGACGCACTGCCTGCCGCACCGGAAGGGGCAGCAAGCCTTCTGGTTCGTCTCCGCCGATCGCAAGACCGTGCTCCGCCTTCAGATACCGGGCAGCTGGGCGCATGACCTCCGCGCGGGCCGGCTCGCAATCGTCTGGCTGGGAGACGATCCACACCCCGAGCGTGCCGAACATCGCGTCCTTCGGTCCGATGCGATTCCGCGCGTACGCCAGCACGCGCCGGAGCGGGTCCTGTTCTGGAACGAGGCTCCGCCACCCAGCGATGACCCTGCGGAGCAGCTCTTCGGCATCGTGTAGCGCGGCCCGCGACCGATCGTGGCGCACCCGCGTCCGAGGATGCACGGCGCCCTCGCGCCCGGCTGCAGTCGTTCAACCAGCGTCGTGGAAGCCCGATGGACCAGCGAGAGGCGAACCCTGGCCCCAGGTCAGCGGGATGGCGTCCGGATTGGGGACGGCGAGCGCCGCCATCCGCCGCTCCACGATGGGCCGACGCGCTCGATGCCAAGCCGCGCCGGCGAGCCGTCGGAGGCCGCGGCGCGAGGGATCGGAACAGAACCGCCATGCCTGGTCCCGCAGCCGCCCGCCAGAGTGGACAGAACGCAACACCTCCCGGGCCTGCCGGTAGAAGGCTTCGGAGAACGGTGCCGGATGCAGCGTGCGGTTCTCCATGCTGGCGCGCCAGTGGGTCTCCACGAGCGCATGCGCGACATGGGCATGGAACACCGTGCCAGGAAGCGGGTAGCTCACGCTCACACCGATCTCGTCTGGCCGGAGCGTCTGCACCATCTCGATCGTCGCGCGCACATCGTCGAGCGTCTCGCCCGGGTAGCCCAGCTGGAGGAACAGACCGACCCCGACGCCCACGGAGCGGAGGTTTGCGACGGCGGCATGCGTGTCCGAGACGGTGCCGTCCTTGTCCATTGCACGCAACACGGCGTCCGACCCGGACTCTGCGCCCATCCACACCATGTCGCAGCCGGTCTCGGAGAGGGCACGCGCGTAGTCTCGATCCCGCAGCAGGTCGACCCGACTCTGGCAACGAAGGGGCACAGGCCGGTCGAGTGCGGCACCCAGCGCATGCAACCACGGCCGGCGAAGGCCGAAGATGTCATCGCTGATCCAGAACCGATCGGCACCGTGGACGTCCCGCAGCAGTCGGAGTTCCGCCGCGACGCGCTCGGGTGCCCGGACGCTGTAGGAGCGCCCCCAGGTCGGCTTTGCACACCAGTTGCATCGATAGGGACAGCCCCGTGCCGTCGATACGACGGCCTCCCAGTAGCCATGCGCCTCGCGCCACATGCGCGCGTAGGGCTGGAGGTCGATCGAAGCCCAGTCCGGGTCCGGAAGGCGGTCGAGATCACGGATCAGCGGCGCCCGCCCGCCCGCCCCGCGCAGACCATGCACGCCGGGCACCGCGTCTTCGCCACCGATCCAGGCGACGATTGCATCCACCGGGTCACCTACGACGACGGCATCGGCATCGGCCAGGTAGGTCTCAGGGTGGTCGGAGACATCCGGTCCGCTGCTGATCACCTGCAGCCCGCTG
>JAYYRS010000274.1:0-2688 GCA_036126975.1 Myxococcota bacterium | reverse complement strand
ACGGGTTCATGATCGGCGAGGGTGCCGCCATCCTCGTCCTGGAATCGGAGGATCGCGCTCGCGCGCGCGGCGCTCGCGTCCGCGCGCGTGTGCACGGGGCGGGGACCAGCGCGGATGCCTGGAACGTGACGGCGCCCCATCCGGATGGTGCCGGCGCAGAGCGCGCGATGCGTCGTGCGCTCCGGGACGCAGGGATTGGGCCGGATGCGGTCGGCTATGTCAACGCGCACGGAACCGGCACGCCCCTCGGAGATCGGGCGGAGTGCGCCGCCATCGGGCGGGTATTCGGTGCGGGTGTCCCCGTCTCGTCCATCAAGGGTGCCGTCGGGCACACCATCGCGGCCGCGGGTGCCGTCGAGGCGGCGGCATGCATTGCCGCCATCGAGGGGGGCTTCCTGCCGGGTACCGTGGGGCTCGAACGACGTGACCCGGACCTCGACACCCACACCCTGGATGCTCCGGTGGCCGCAGAGGTGGAGCTCGTCGTCTCCAACTCCTTCGGCTTCGGAGGCCAGAACTGCGCCCTGGTGCTTGGGCGCGCGGAGTCTCGTTTTGGCTGACCGTTTCCTTCGAACGCCCGAGGGCCAGATGGCGCGTGTCGCCGGCGTCGGACTGCTCTGCCCCGCAGGCGTCGGGCTCGACGCCATCGACGGCGGCCGCCCAGGGCCCGTGCCGGGATTTCGTGCACGGGCCTACATCAAGGACCGGAAAAGCCTCAAGCTGATGACCCGATCCGTTCAACTCGGGGTCTCTGCCGTCAACATTGCGCTCGCTGAGGTGACGGACTGGCAGTCCGTTCCCCCGGGGCGCCGAGGCATCTTCGTGGGTGCCAGTCCGCAGCCAGGAGACCCCAACGCACTTCGACCCGCACTCGAGGCTGCGCAGGCAGATGGCGGCGCGTTCGACCTCGGTGCATTTGCCAGAGACGGAATCCCCCTGATCCATCCGCTCTGGCTCGTCCGCGGCCTCTCCAACAACGTGATCGGCTTTGCGAGTGCGGTCAACGATCTGCAGGGCGTCAATGCGAACTGGTGCGATGGGGCTTCGGGCGGTTGGACGGCGTTGCTCGAGGGGGTCCGGGCGGTGGCAGAGGGCCGCGCCGACCTCGTCCTGGCCGGGGGAGCCGATGGTCTGGTGGAAGCGGAGACCCTGCTCGCGGGACGTTCCTGCGGTGAGGGAGCCGCCTTCATGGTCCTCACCCGGGGGACTCCAACCGGCGATCATGTCGTCGTGGAGCTCCAACCCGAGGACTTTGCGGCCGATGAGGACACACTGGGCTACCTCGGCGCCGCGACCTGGCCCGTGGCGGTGGCCCGTCGCCTGTTGCGCAACGAATAGGCTGCATCTGACCCAAGGTTGACGCGGCGCACTGCCCCCGGGCCATATAGTGGCCGGCGGCCCGAATGGAGAGAGCATGAGCCCCGCACCCGGCATCCTGACCGCCGAGACCCTCGATCAGGCTGATCCCGCGATCTGGGAGAAGGTCCGCGAAGCGTTCGCCGAGGCGCTCGGGCTGGATGAAGACGAGGTCGAACTCGACCACAAGATCATCGAGGACCTCGACGCCGAGAGCCTGGACTTCCTCGACATCGCGTTCCGGCTGGAGCGCGCCTTCGATATCAAGATCCCGCGGGGCGGCATCGAGAGCGCAGCGCGAGAGGGCGTGGGAGAAGAGGCCTACGAAAAGGACGGCGTTCTCACTCCGGCCGCCCTCGCGCGTCTCCGAGAAGCCATGCCGGAGGTCCCGGAAGGGGAACTGCCGGACGGCCTCCGCACGGCGGAGGTGGCCGAGCACTTCCGCGTCGCGACCTTCTACAATCTTGTGGTCCATCTGCTCGCGGAGAAGGCGAGGGCGTGAGCGGAGGACGGCCGCGTTTCGCGTTCCTCGTCCATGCCTTGAGTGGTGCACATCAGCGGGTGCTCGGGCTTCGCCACTTCACGCCCGGGCTGGCGCTCGGCCGGCGGGACGGCACCTCGCCGCACGACCTGGGTGAGGTGGCCCGGGTCGGGATCCGGAACCTGGTGGATGGAGTCGTCGTCGATGTTCCGATGACGCCAGAGCAGATGCTGGCCGATCAGGGGCGCGCTCTCGCCAGGATGGAGCGTGCCGTCGGGGTCCTGCAGCGCTCGGGCCCGGTGCACGCGGTGGGTCTGGGGAGCCTGTGCGCGGTGGTCGCAGGCCGGGGTTCGGCCCTCGCGGCGCGTGTCGATGTTCCGATCACGACGGGGGGGGCGGCGACGGCCTGGTCGCTCCTGGAGAACACACGGAAAGTGCTGGCCATGCGGCCCGGGCCCGTGGCCGTGCTCGGTGCACGCAGCCCCGTCGGGCAGGCCGTGGCTGCGCTGCTTTCGGCCGACGGGCACACGGTGGTGGTCGACAGCCGCCGTGCGGCGCGCGGGCTGGCTGTCGAGGCCGCCGATTCGCCGGAGGCGGCGGCTCGTGCCTGCGGCGTCGTGGTGGGCGCAGGACCGACAGGCGGCACGCTCGATCCGGCCAGCCTGCAGTCGGGCGCGGCCCTGGTCGATGTCGCCATCCCGCCGACGCCGTCGGGTCCGCTGGGCCGCGACGTGAAGACGTTCGCGGGCGAGGCCGTGTCCGTCCCGCGGACCTGGAAGAGGGGTGGGTGGGGACGCCTCTACCAGGTGCTGGCCGGCTACGGTCCATTCCAGGTCTACGCGTGCCTCATC